>CAZYAW010000089.1:0-14260 GCA_964646045.1 uncultured Victivallales bacterium
GACGGCTCCGGCCCATGCCGCCGCCGCCGCCGCGGCCGGCAAGCCGTTCGTGCTGGGGACCACCGGTCTGACCGACGCCGAAGCCGCGGCCGTGCGTGACGCCGCGCGGAAAATCCCGCTGGTCTGGGCGCCCAACATGAGCCTGGGCGTCAATCTGCTGTTCGCCATGGTGCGCCAGGCAGCCTCCGTGCTGGGCCCCGACTATCGTGTCGAAATCGACGAGACTCATCATATCCACAAGAAGGACGCGCCCAGCGGCACGGCGCTGCAACTGGGCCGCAAAATCGCCGAGGGCAAAAACGCCGATTTCAACGACCTGTACGTGCACGATCCCGACGGCGCCGGTCAACTGCGTGCGGCGGACAAGCTCGTCATTCGTTCGCATCGCAAGGGGGAAGTCGTGGGCGACCATACGGCCAGTTTCGAGAACGAGGGCGAACGCATCGAGTTCACCCATCTGGCGCGCAGTCGGGACGCTTTCGCCATGGGCGCTCTGCACGCCGCCGCCTGGGCGCTCGGCCGTCGGCCGGGACTGTACGACATGCAGGACGTACTGGGATTGCAGTAGGATGGAATACGGCTTGAGCCTGGGCTCGAATCTGGGCGACCGGCTGCGCCAACTGGCGGACGCGGCGCAAAGCATCGGCGCCCTGCCCGGCGCACGCATTCTGGCCCGCTCGGCCGTTTACGAAACCGATCCGGTGGACGTGTCGCCGGAGTACGAGAATCGTCCCTTCCTCAATGCCGTTCTGATCGTCGAGGCGGCGGCCGAGCCGGCCGCCATGGCGCGGCATGCACACGACATCGAGGCTCGCATGGGCCGTGTCCGGCAGGCCGACCGCAATGCGCCGCGCCCCGTGGATATCGACCTGATCTACGCGGACGCCTTATGCGTGGCAAGCCCGGATCTGACGCTGCCGCATCCGCGCTGGGCGCAGCGCCGTTTCGTGGTGCAGCCGCTGGCCGATGTGCGGCCCCGTCTGATCCTGCCCGGCCAGACCCTTTGCGTGGCGCGCCTGCTGGCCTCTCTGCCGTCCATGCCGCGCGTGCGCCCCTTCGGCGCCTGGCCGGTCGGGCGCTCGTTCTGACCGGCTTAGCCGGGACACTTTTTGCAGCGCCGACCGGTTTTACGGTGCTTCCCGCAACATTTGCTTTTCTTCTTTTTTTTCTCGCTTTTGTTTTTGCCCATGCCGTATGTTCCTTCTTTTGCAACCCATCGAAACCTTTAGCAAATCGGCATCGACAAAACAAGCCTCATAAGGATTACCATGAACTCGGAAGCCATCGCCATTATACCCCGTCCCGTTCGCGTCGCCAGCCGGCCGGGCGTCTGGCATCTTTCTTCGGAAACGGTCGTCGCCATCGACTGTCCCGTCGAATACTACGAGGTCGGCCTGTATCTGGCGCGGGAGCTGACCGTGCAGCGCGGACTGCGCTGCCGCGTCGGCGCACCGCGGCGGGACGAAGCAGCCGTCCGTCTCAGCGCCGCCGCGCCGTCGCAGGCGGCCCCGGAAGCCTATCGTCTCGCGGTGGCGCCCGACGGCGCCGACCTGCGCGCCGGCACGGCGGCCGGCGCTTTCCGGGCCGCGCAAACTCTTTTGCAAATGATCCCGCTCGCCGACGGCCGAACTCCCTGCGCGGAGATCGAGGATGCGCCGCGCTTCGCCTGGCGCGGCATGATGCTGGACTGTTCCCGTCATTTCATGCCCAAAGACGACATTCTGCGCTTTCTCGACATCCTGGCCCTACACAAACTCAACGTGTTTCACTGGCATCTGACCGACGATCAGGGCTGGCGTTTCGAGGTCTCGTGCTATCCGCGGTTGACGGAGATCGGCGCCTGGCGCGCCGGCACGCAGTACGGCGGAAGACAGCACTGCGGCGGGTGCCGTCCGGCGGCGGGTCCGGCGCACGGCGGATTCTATACGCAACGCGACTGTCGCGAGGTGGTCGCCTATGCCGCCGAACGGCATATCGCCGTCGTGCCGGAGATTGAAATGCCCGGCCATTGCCAGGCCGCTCTGGCCGCCTATCCGCATTTGGCCTGCGTCGATACGCCGTTGAGCGTGCCCGGCGCCTGGGGCATTCACAAGAACGTTTACAATGCGGGCAAGGAAGAGGTCTTCGCCTTTTTGGAGGCGGTTCTGGAAGAGACCTTGGCGGTTTTCCCGTCGTCCTACATTCATATCGGCGGCGACGAATGTCCCAAGGAACAGTGGCTGGCCAACGCCCTCTGCCGGGAACGCATGCGCCGAGAAAACCTGGGCAGCGGCGAAGAGCTGCAAAGCTGGTTCGTGCGGCGCATCGAGCGTTTTCTGAACTCGCGCGGCCGTAACCTGATCGGCTGGGACGAGATCCTGGAAGGCGGCCTGGCCCCCAACGCGGCCGTCATGTCGTGGCGCGGCACGGAGGGCGGCATCGCCGCCGCGCAGGCCGGCCACGAGACCGTGATGTGTCCCAATCGCCACCTCTATTTCGATTATTGCCAGGAGAATTCTGTTCACGAACCGCTGGCGATCGGCGGCCCCACGACGCTCGAAACCGTGTACGACTACGAACCGGTTCCGGCCGCGCTGAAAGCCGAGGAACGCCAACGCATTATGGGGGTCCAGGCCAACTTGTGGACCGAATACATGCCGGATTTCCGCCATGTTCAGTACATGGCGCTGCCCCGGGCGGCCGCCTTGGCGGAGATCGCGTGGTCCGCTGCGGCCGATCGCGATTTTGCCGATTTTCTCCGGCGACTGGACCGCCTATGCGCCCACTACGACGCCCGGCCATGGCTGTATCGGCGTCCGAACCAAGCGTAGACCCGATGAACGCCGAACCCTTTGTCGCCGTGCCGGATTGCGCCACGCCCGACCGCATCTGCGTCGGGCAGGGGCTTTGGCAGGCCCGTCTGCTGCGTTTTGCCCGGCTGCCTTCCACGCAAACCTGGGCGCGGCGGAACGCCGCGCGGCTGCGTCATGGCGACACCGTGCTGGCCGTCCGGCAAACGGACGGCTACGGCCGTTTCGGGCGCGGCTGGCAGGCCGGCGCCGACGGCAGCGTAACGTTTTCCGTGGTTCTGAAGACGCCCGACGAACGTTTGCGCAGCGGCTGGCTTTGTTCCTGCGCCGCCGTCGCGCTGTGCAAAACACTGCACGAAGAGGGCATTGCCGTAAAACTCAAGTGGCCCAACGATGTGACGACCGCGCGCGGCAAAATCGCGGGCATTCTGGCCGAGAGCCTGTTCGAGGCCGATACGGTCGTTCTGGGCATCGGCCTGAACGTGAACCTAACGCCAAACGAGCTGGCCGCCATACCGACGCCAGCCACTTCCCTGCGCGTGGAAACAGGCCGCGTCTTCGCGGTCGACAACATACGGCGCCTGGCGCTGAAGAATCTGGCGGAGACGCTGGATCGTGCCGGCGGACCGGATACCGGTGAAATCCTCGCCTACTGGGCTCGGCACGACGCGCTGACCGGTCGGCGCATCGCATTGCAAACGACCGCCGGGCAGACCGTCGCCGGCGTCTATGGCGGCATGACGGCGGACGGCGCCCTGCGCATGACCGACGACGGCGGCACGGAACGCGTTTTCTGGAGCGGCGACGTCACACTGCGAAAAACATGAAAACCGATTTCCAGATCGTTCTCCGCTGCGGCTGCGCCTGTGCGCCAACGCTTCAGATCGGCTGATCGGAGGTTTGCACCATTTCGATGTTGTCGTTGGGACAGCGGTGCAGGCACATGCCGCAGGCCAGACATTTCTCCTCGTCCAGACAGGTGCGTCCCTGCGGATCGACATCCCAGGCGAAGACCTTGCAGATGTCCGAACATATTTCGCAGCCGGCTCCGCAGCCGCAGATCAGACAGCGCGACGCTTCGGCCACGGCCTCCTTCTCTGTCAGGGTGCGCGTGTATTCGGAAAAATTCCTGCGGCGGCGCGCGGCCGCCGTCTTTTTCAGCGCCGGGCGCCAGGCCCGCGGCCGGTCGCCGGTGCGCGCCAACACCTTTTCCTTGTCCGCCATGGTTTTGGGACGGTCGTACAACAGAAAAGCGTTCTTTTCGCCCGCCACCAGACGGTCGATCGACACCGCCGCGCGCTTGCCGTCGGCAATGGCGGCGATGACGTCGGCCGGACCGCGCGCGCAGTCGCCGCCCGCGTACACGCCGCGTACGCTGGTGGCGCACGTTTCGGCGTCGGTCGCGATCGTGCCCCATCGCGTACGTTCCAGATCCTGTCCGATCTCTACCGACAAACCCTGACTGACCGCCGCGATCACGCGGTCGGCGGCCAGCGTGAACTCGGTGCCCGGTACGTCCTGCGGTTTGCGGCGACCGGAAGGATCTTTGTCGCCGAGCACGTAGTTGAGCAGTCGGACGCCTTCCACCTTACCGTTGCCGACGATTTCCTGGGGCGCCACCAGATACATGACCTTGACGCCCTCCTCTTCGGCCTCCGCGACTTCTTCGGACGTGGCCGGCATTTCGTCGCGGGTGCGCCGATAAAGCAGAAACACTTCGCGGGCGCCCAGTCGCACCGCCGTACGGGCGGAATCCACCGCCGTAAAGCCGCCGCCCACCACCGCGACGCGTTCGCCCTTCAGCGAGGCGACGGACGCATCGTAGCTCTTGAGGAAATCCACCGCCGAGACGCATCCGGTCAGGTTCTCGCCCGGAATGTTGAGGCGCGCGCCCTCGTGGCAGCCGACGCCGAGGAAGACGGCGGCGAAGCCGTCCTGTTTCAAACGGCCCAGAGTGAAGTCGCGACCGAAGGCCAGGCCGGTCTTGAATTTTACGCCCAGCTCGCGCAGCGTCTCGATTTCGCGATCCAGCTCGGCGGCGTTCAGCCGGAACGAAGGAATGCAGGAGGTCAACATGCCGCCCAGTCGGGAGGCGCTTTCGAAGACCGTCGGCTTGTAGCCCGCACGCGCCAGATCGTAGGCGCAGGCCAGCCCGGCCGGCCCGGAGCCGACCACCGCGACCTTGTCGTGTCTGCGTTTGCCTTTGGCTTCCAGAATACGGGGTTTCCAGCCCTCCCTGGCGGCTCGCTCCAGCACGAAGCGCTTGATTTCGCGAATCATGATCGGCTCGTCCTTTTCCCCGCGCGTACACTCCGTCTCGCAAGGATGGTCGCATACTTTGCCGCAAATGGACTGTAGCGGCGAGCGCGACATGATCAACTGATAGGCCTCCTCGAAGTCGCCCGCCGCCACCTTGCGCACGTAACCCTGGGCCGGAACCGAATTGGGGCAGGCGTAGGTGCAGGGGGCCACCAGACCCTCGTCGATTTTGCGGGCATGACCGGCCTGCAGCGTCAGATCGGGCGCGCTGGTGATGGCGGGCACCAGCAAATCGCGCATGGCGCCCGGACGCCGATAGCCTTTCTCCTTCATATAGGCGCGGAACCCTTCAATCAGTTCCGGCATCAACCCGAAGCCGTGGATGAGGGTCGAGGCGCACATGCCGACCAGATCGGCGCCGCACATGATCATTTCCACGGCGTCGCGCCAGGTCGCCACGCCGCCCGTACCGGTGACGACCGGGCCGGGGCCCAGGCGTTTGCGCATGGTGTACACGTCGCGCAAGGCCAGCGGACGCAGCCATTCGCCGTTCAGGCAGGCCATGCCCACTTCGCTTTGCAGGTGGTACATGGAGCGGGTCGGATCGTCCAGATTGATGGGCGGGATGCCCAGCCGGTTGGCGTTGGTGCCCACCGCGTCCGCCCCGGCCTGAATGGCCGCCTCGGCCACGTCGGCCTGGTGTCCGCCTTCCGCTGTCAGTTTGACAAAGAGGGGGATGCGGGTAGCGGCCTTGACGGCCGCCACAATTTCGCGAATGGCCTCCGTATTCTGGCCCAGACTGGCTCCGGTCTGCTTGGCCGACGGCGCCTTGCCGGTCAGTTCGACGTTAAAAGACATGTTCGGACAGCACATGTTCAGTTCGTTGATGTGTACGCCGGCGTCTTCACACTGGCGCGCCATATTGACCCAGCCCGCAATACCCTGGTCGCCCGCGTAGGTCAGGTTGGACCAAAGCGTCAGCTCGGGAGCCCGCTTGCGGCCCTGCTCGATCAGTTTCAGCAGGTCCTTGAGCACCAGCCGCTTTTCCGCCGTAAAAGTCAGAAAGGTGCGGTCCGGATAATAGCCGTAGCGGGGCACGCGGTTAATGTAGGGCGCCGGATCGATCGTCAATTTCAGCGAAGCGCCGCCCCAGCCGGTTTCCTGAATGCGTTCGAGCTGCTCGACGGTCATGGTGGTGGGACCCGAAGAAACATAAAACGGGTTGCGCATTTTGACGCCGGCCACGGTTACGGGAATATGGCAATTGAAATTTTTGCGGACTTTCACTTCGACTCCTTTTCCATGAGACGTGTTAGACCCACCATTTCGATGGCGGTTTCCGCGGCGTCGGCGCCCTTGTTGCCGGCCTTGGTTCCGGACCGTTCGATGGCCTGCTCGATATTGCGCGCGCAAACGACTCCGTTGATGACGGGCAAGTCGGAGGCCAGGGCCAGGGCCGCCAGAGAACGGGCCACCTGGGTGTTGATCAGATCCGCGTGGGGGGTGGCGCCTTCGATCACGGCGCCCAGCGCGATGACGGCGTCGAACTGGCCGAGGCGCGCCATGCGCTGCGCCGCCAGCGGGATTTCATTGGCGCCCGGCACCCAGGCCACGGTAATATCGGCCTCGCGGCCGCCGTGCCGTACCAGGCAGTCCACGGCGCCCGCCAGAAGCTGGCGCGTAAAAAAACTGTTGAACCGGCTCACCACAATGGCCGTCTTCATGCCCTGCGCCGTAAGGTTGCCCGACCATTCTTTCATGTTTCTTTCTCCCTTGTACGGTAGCGTTGGCGTTGCGGTCGCGTAAAGCGCCTTGCCGCCACCGGCGTGTCTTCCGCATCCGAACCACCCACCTGTGTAGCAGGGTCGGCGGAATATGCAAGGAATTTTTACGGTTGAAGGAACGCGGTTCGGGGCAACACGTCCGTAGGGTTCGATCTTGGCATGCGCGCCGAACCTTGAAAAGCGGCGTTCACAAGAAAACAGCGGTTCTCATTTTGAAGTCGGCCCCGCGACCTTGCGCGGGAAAGGGAGATTGGAATTAGAATTGACGGCAAGAAAATGATTGCAAGCGAACGGCGCGTGTGCCACATTATCGCCATGAGAACAAGAGAATTCCCGAAGTTTATCGGAGAGAACTACGAGATCCATCAGTGGCGGCATGCCTGTGCCATCCTGCGGCAGGATTTCCCGCGGGAATACGCCGATCTGATCGACGTCCTGACCCGCTTTCGTCTCCGCAAAAGTCATATTGCCGTCGGTGGTGGACGGAAGTCTAAAGTCGCAGGATGGATCGATTGCGAACTCGCGGCAAAAGGTTGGGTGGAGAAAGGGTTCGAGACCAGCATCACGGTCGATCGGAACGTGATGGAATCACCGACGCACGCAGTCGATTGCTTTAAGAACCGTGTAGCGGTTGAAATTGAATGGAACAACAAGGATCCGTTCTTCGACCGAGATCTGAACAACTTCCGGCTCCTGTTTGACCTTCGCGCTGTGTCCGTGGGCGTTATTATCACGCGTTGCGACGAACTGCAGGAAATCTTTTCTTCGCTCGGTCGCGGTCAATCTTACGGCGCCTCCACAACGCACATGTCCAAGCTTCTGCCGCGGATCCAAGGCGGAGGCGGGGCCGGGTGCCCGTTACTTGTATTCGGAATCAGGAGTTCGTTGTATGACGCAAGTCTTTAGAATCCCCCAGCAATCCGCCGCCGAGGATCTCATCGAGAAGGTTGAAGGTCCATTCTCAACCATCTACGCGGATCCACCTTGGCGGTTTCAAAACCGCACAGGCAAGATGGCGCCAGAACATCAACGCCTTCTTCGCTACCCCACGATGACAATGGAAGAGATTTTGGAGCTGCCAGTCAATAGACTGGCTGCCTCCGAATCCCACCTCTATTTGTGGGTGCCCAACGCGCTTATTGCGGAGGGACTCCGCGTCATGAAACACTGGGGCTTTTGCTACAAGACAAATCTTGTTTGGTACAAGATTCGGAAAGACGGAGGACCGGACGGGCGTGGCGTCGGCTTCTACTTCCGTAACGTAACAGAACTGATTTTGTTTGGTGTTCGCGGCAGCATGCGAACGCTTGAGCGTGGCCGTACCCAGGTCAATGTAATTTCAAAAAGGAAAAGGGAGCACTCTCGCAAACCCGACGAAATATACGATCTAATTGAGGAGTGCTCTCCCGGCCCCTATCTCGAACTCTTCGCACGGCATCCTCGTAAAGGATGGGCTCAGTGGGGGAATGAGGAAGTCGAGGATCTGTCGGCCTATCCCGTGAGGAATAGACAGCGGGATCTGCAAATGGTGATGCTGGAAAAAAAGACCGAGAAGTGTAAATACGGATGAACGACGGGTCGCTCCGTCGAACTCGCCTCCTGCATGGCGGGACCGCTTTCTCTTCCGGACGAATCAGGGAGACGACGCGGCGCGCTCGCCGCCGGGATTTTCGGGTACGGCCCGAATCATGAGATCCTCTCCCGTCTTGCGTGTTTGCACAAAGCGCAGGCGCGGGGTTTGCTCGAGGGGCCAGCCGCTTCCGCCCAGGACCGGCACCGTGCCGCCGCCGCCCAACAGGCGCGGCGCCACGAAAAAGACGAACTCGTCCACCCTCTCCTGGCGCACCAGTTCCGCCGCCAGTTCGCCGCCGCCTTCGCACAGTACGCGCAAGACGCCCATCTCGCCGAGCCGCCGCATGAGGCTTTCCAGACAAACGCGGCCCTGCCGCATCGGCAAGACCGCCACCGTCACCCCGTTGCGGCGACCGGCCGCGCGCAGCGCGGGGGGACAGGGCGCGCCGACCGCCAGCAAGGTACGCCGGCGCGCGTCGTCGTTCAGGACGCGGGCGCCGAGCGGAATTTCGCCGCGCGCATCCACCACCACGCGCCACGGCTCGTTCCCGGCGGCGCTCAACAGGCCGGGATCGTCCGCGCGCGCCGTGCGCGCCCCCACCATAATGGCGTCGGACCGCGACCGCAGACGGGCCACCTGACGACGCGAGGCCTCGCCGGTAATCCAGCGGGAACGGCCTTGCGCGTCGCCAATGCGCCCGTCCAGCGTCATGCCCATTTTGAGGGTGACATAGGGAATCTTCTCGACAATCCATTTCGCGAAAGGCCGCAGCATTTCGCGCGCCGGCGCCTCGCAGATTCCTTCGACCACGCGCACGCCGTTGCGGGTCAGCCAATGCAGGCCCCGTCCACCGTGTCGCGGATTGGGGTCGCGCGTGGCCACCACGGTTTCCGCAATGCCCGCCGCCAGGATGGCTTCCGTGCAGGGCCCCGTTCGGCCCCGCGTACAGCAGGGTTCGAGCGTGACATAGAGCGTCGCGCCGCGCGCCCGCGCGCCCGCCGCGCGCAACGCCTCGATTTCCGCATGGGGTTGACCGGCCTGTCGATGATAGCCTGCTCCCGCGACCTGACCGTTGCGGACCACCACGGCGCCCACCGGCGGATTCGGCCGGGTGCGACCCTCGCCCCGCGCCGCCAGACGTAGCGCCCGACGCATCCAATGCCGCTGTTCCTCTCGGGAAACGCGGGGCGCGGCCTTCATGCGCCCGGGTCCTGCTCGCTTTGCGGGACGGACTGCGGCAGACTCTTCCGCAATTGATCCAGCAGTCCGTTCACGAACTTCCCGGAATTGCGGCTGCTGTAGTACTTGGCCAGATCCACCGCCTCGTTGATGGAAACCGAAGGCGGAATGTCGGGCAGAAACATCATTTCGTACAGGGCCAGTCGAATGATGTTGCGATCCACGGCGGCCATCCGCTCCAGATCCCAGTTTTCGGCGTGCTTGCGGATCAGCCCGTCCATGACGGACAGGTTTTGCAGCACGCCGCGCACGAGGGTCTCCGCATAGGCGCGCGCCGCCGACGCCGCCGTGTTCTGTCGCCAGAATTTTTTAAAGGCGATCTCCAGACTCTCCTGGGGATTCATCTCCCAGTGATACAGAAACTGCACGGTCCGCTCGCGGGAATCGCGTCTTGTCGCCATGATGCACCTTTCAGAGCAGATGTCCCAGTTTATCCTTCTTGGTTTGCAGATAGCGACGGTTATGCTCCGTCGGCGCGTGCAGCACCGGCACACGCTCGACGATTTCCAGACCGTAGCCCTCCAGTCCGATGATTTTTTTGGGATTGTTGGTCAGCAGCCGGATTTTTTTCAGGCCGAGATCCACCAGAATCTGGGCGCCCACTCCGTATTCGCGCAAGTCGGCTTCGAACCCGAGTTTTTCGTTGGCTTCCACCGTATCCAGTCCCTCGTCCTGCAAGGCGTAGGCGTGGATTTTCTTTTCCAGTCCAATGCCGCGCCCTTCCTGTCGCATATACAGTACCACGCCGTTGCCGGCCCGCTGCACCGCGCGCATGGCGTCGCGCAACTGGGCGCCGCAGTCGCAACGCAACGAACCGAAAACGTCGCCGGTGAGACATTCGCTGTGTACGCGAACCAGCGTGGGCGCTTCCGGATCGATTTCGCCCATGGTCAGCGCGATATGATGCTGCCCGTCTTCCAGCGAATGGTACAGCTTGAGCAGGAAGTCGCCGCAGGCGGTCGGCATGCGGACGGAGCGCACGTACTCGACGATTTTCTCGTTGCGCCGGCGATAGGCGATCAAATCGGCGATGGACGTCATTTTGAGACCGTGTCGCTGCGCAAACTCGCGCAGATCCTGCAGTCGCGCCATGTGACCGTCTTCCTTGATGATTTCACAGATCACCCCCGCGGGGCGCAAGCCGGCCATTCGCGCCAGATCCACTGCGCCCTCCGTGTGGCCGGCCCGCTTGAGCACCCCGCCCGGCTTGGCCTCCAGCGGAAATGTATGGCCCGGACTGACCAAATCCGCTTCCGTACTGTTTTCGTCGGCCAGTACCTGAATGGTCCGCGCGCGGTCGTGCGCGCTAATGCCGGTCGCGATGCCGGCGGCGGCGTCGACCGATTCCATGAAGGCGGTATGAAAGGCGTCGCCCTTGCCGCGCGTCGGCATATGGTCCAGCCCTAGCGCGCGCAGGCGTTCGCGAGTCAGCGCGGCGCAGATCAGACCGCGCCCGTGCGTGATCATGAAATTGACGGAGCGGTCGTCCACCTTTTCCGCCGCCATCACGAGATCGCCTTCGTTCTCGCGATTTTCGTCGTCGGTCAGCACCACCATCTCGCCGCGCCCTACCGCTCCGATCACTTCTTCAACAGAATCGAACATTATGGCTCTCCAGCGCTCGTATCGTCGCGCGCCCTCAGGGCTCGCGTAAAATCAGCCGTTCGCGGCTCGGCAGGGGCAGCGCCAGCAAGCGCGCCACCTGGGTCGCGCAACGCTCCAGCATGGCGGGACCTTCCCGGGGCAGTCGACTTTCGTCCATCAGCGTTTCCATGGCGGCGGCATAGGCGCCAATGCCGACCGCATGCACGCGGTCGGCGTCCGGTCCGACCGATCCGGCAATGGCGATCACGGGAATGCCCTGTTCGCGCGCGATTTTCGCCACGCCGGCCGGCGCCTTGCCAAAGGCGGTTTGTCCGTCCATACGACCCTCGCCCACGATGACCAGATCGCAGCCTTTGATCCGGCGGCGCAACCCGACCAGATCGGTGACCATGTCGATGCCGGGCCGCAACACGCCGCCCGCAAAAGCCATGAGCCCGGCGCCCAGTCCGCCGGCGGCGCCGCCGCCGGGCACGGTCAGGATGTCCAGGTCCAGATCGCGCCGCACTAGGCGACCGAGCCGCGCCAGATTGCGATCGAGACGGCGCACCATGGCGGGCGTGGCGCCCTTTTGCGGACCGTACACGCGCGAAGCTCCGCGCGGGCCGGACAGCGGATTGTCCACATCGCAGGCGACCTCCAAAGTCACCCCGTCCAGCCGCGGGTCGCGACCGGAGGCGTCGATCCGCGCCAGATCGGCCAGCGCGCCGCCGCCCTCCGGCAACGGCCGGCCTGCCTGGTCGAAAAATTTCACGCCCAGCGCGCGAGCCATGCCGGTTCCGCCGTCGTTGGTGGCGCTGCCGCCGATGCCGACCAGAATCTTGCGCACCTTCAGTTTGAGCGCATGTCGGATCAGCTCGCCGGTGCCGAAGGTGGTCGTGACCAGCGGATTGCGCTGTGCGGGCTTAAGCAGCGCCAGTCCGCTGGCGGCGGCCATCTCGATGACGGCCGTCCGTCCGTCGCCGGACAGTCCGAAGCGCGCGCGCACCGGCTCGCCCAGCGGTCCGCGCACCGTGCGCGTCGCGATGCGGCCGCCGGTCGCGTCCACCACGGTCTGCACGGTGCCGTCGCCGCCGTCGGCCATGGGAATCTTGACGGTCCGCACGGCGGTCAACGCTTTCTTGAGGCCCCGTTCTATGCAGTCCGCCGCCTCCATGGCCGTCAAACTGCCCTTGAATGAATCGGGAGCAATCGCAATGGCAAAAGGTCTGTTTTCCATAATACCGAACAACCTACTCGACCCCCTTGCGCCTGACAAGAAAAATCCGGCCCGTGACAGGCAATTCTTCGGAGGCGCCTTCGCCATCCGCCACCTTTGACTGACCGCTGCGCCCGATCGGTTCTTCACGTACAAAGGGGACGAACCCTTACGTCCCCGGCAGATCCATTGTCCACTGTACGAAAACCGGGTCATGGCGGCCATCCTGCCAGGCGGGATGAAGGAAGATTCCGGGCTTGCGAATTCCGCCGACGTCCAGCCGGCGAGACGCATCTTTGCCGGCCCGCAACTCGGCCTGCGCGCCGCCGGCAAGGGGTTGAATCTCGCCGTACGGCCAGCCCGCCACGCCGCGCGTGGACCGTCCGAACAGACCCTCGACGTCCAGCAGTGTTTCCGTTCCGTTCGGTCCCAGACGAAGCACACGCGGATCGCCCCACTGGAACCAGTCGTAGCTGGTCGTCAGGCCGGGATCCGCAGTGAACCGGATCCTCGCCTTCCGGCCGGCGTAGGACGACAGATTGACCGCATGTTCGCGCCACGCTTGACTCGGTGTTACAATGGTGTCCAGCAATGTGTCGTGCCGGTCGGCTCCTTCCGTCCGGACCCGAACGCTCAGCCGCACTCCGTCGCTGGCGTCGGCCCCGGGCGCGAACCCCGATCCAAAGGTCAGCCAGAGCGGGCCGGCTTTCGCATCCGGCTTTGCATAGGCCGCAGGCGCGGGTCGCGGTTTCTCGGCCGTATGGAGAAAGCGCACGCCCGAGACATGCGGATTCATCCCCAGACCCATGCTCTTGGCGTCCCTTATCAACGTGTCGCCATAGCGCACCCCTTCGATCGTGACATTTTGGATCGGCTTGTCCGCCGCGAACCCCGCGAAATGGCTGCGCGGTCCACCGGCCTGCCGGGCCACCTGAATGTTGCGGATCGTAACATTCGAGATGGCGCCGGGCCATTTCCAGTCGCCGAAAATGCCGCCGTAGAGATTCTCCCGCATCTCGAAATGAAACAACCGGTTGACGATCCGTTCGACGCGGATGTTCTCGAAGGTCACATTCTCGATATGCGTGCCGTGGATCGGCAGGATCGAGATCGCACCGAAGCGGTAGGGTCCGTCGGTGAGGATGTCGCAATCCTCGACGCGAATGTTCTTGAAATGCTTCGCCCGCGTCTCGGCCCCAATGCAGATCACGTTGTTGAAATCGCTCCACAACACGCAGCGGCGCACGAGGATGTCTTCCACCGCCGGCAGCCCGGAGGGGTCCACGGAGATCTTCTTCAATACACTTCCACCCATGTTGCCCTTGATGGCGATGCAGTCGTCGTTCGTGTGGAAGAAGCTATCCTCGATCGTGACGTTGCGCGAGTTGACCGGGTTGAATCCGTCGGTGGAAGGGGAGTTGCTGGAGATCGCCTTGTAGTTCCGCACGGTCACATTGTCGCAATTCACCACGAGGGCGCACCAGTCGCGCTGGATGCGACTGACGATAATCCCCTCGATGACAATCCCCTTCACGTTGGAAATCCAGATCCCGGTACCGCCGTGGTTATCTTGTGCCAGGACGCCCCGCCCGGTGATGCGGATGTTTTCGACGCCCTGATTTCCATGCATTCGCACATGCCCCGCCACCCATGCGCCGCCGGCGAGGTGGAGGGTCTGCCCGGATTGGAGTTGAATCGGTTTCTTGTATCCGAGGTCGTGAAATCCGGGACCATAGACGATCGAGCCCTCCGGGGGCTTTTCGACCGGGGGGTTCAGGAAGAGGTGCAGGATGTTCTTCCCGTAGTCGCCGTTCAC
>CAZYAW010000090.1:0-2663 GCA_964646045.1 uncultured Victivallales bacterium
TTGTCTCCATGGGCAAGATGCCCATGCCACATTATCTCCATGGGCAAGATGCCCATGCCACATTATCTCCATGGGCAAGATGCCCATGCTATATTATCAACATGGGCAAGATGCCCATGCCACAACAAGATGCCCATGCCGCTTTGAGCCACATTATTCCGCGGCGCCGATGCGGTAGAAATAGACCGGATATTCCTGGAAATAATCGAGATTAACCTCTACTGTATTGGTGGGGCCGTTGGCGTCGATCGTGTACCAGGCGCTGTCGGCCGTCTCCCATTGATTCGAGCGCAGGTCGGAGGAATACAACACGGTCGGCGTCCAGGGCGCGATGTCCGCCACGGCTCGCAGCATGACCCGGTTGCCGTCCAGCCACAGGTTCACAATTTCGATGTAGGGCGGCAGGACTGGCGGATCTTCCAGAATTTGATCGGGATTCGTCTGGCCCGGGTTTCGGGATAGCCAGCGCAATTCCCATTGGTCCGGCGCGGCGAAGTCGGCCCAGCGTCCGCCTGTACCGGAAGTCATGATGGCGCCTTCGTCGTCGAACGCTCCGCCCCCGTCCTCGTCCGTGTACACCAGTTTGTCGAGCGGATTGTTGGTCATGGCCTGTACTGCGCTTTTCAAGCCGTAAACCAGGCCCATTTCGTAGGCTCCCATGCTGCGGATCAGGCGTACGCCGCCCGGGTAGGGCAGGAAATCGGAAGGCGCCTCCATGTCCGGTGCGGGGCTGGTCTGTCGGGAGTCCGCCAGCAACCAGAAGCCCCAGCCGTCGGCGTCGTTGGAGATGACGGTCGGTACGGCGATCTCGAAGAGATTCTGTTCCTCGAGAGCGGTATTGAGCGTCTGGATTTTCCAGCCTGTGATGTCGCTGCCGGTCACGCCGCACAGCTCCACGTATTGAGATTGGTTGTTGGGATCCAGAATGTCGATCTCGTTGATCCAGACATGGCCGGGCGGACAGGAAAAGACGATGTAGTAGGGGATGCGGTTGGTTCCGGCGGGATCGAGTTCCGTGTTGAGATCGCGCGGATGGTAGTGGGCCGGATTGACGAACTCGCGCGCCACGCGGGGACTGGCCTTCTCGCTGAAGAGTCCGTCGAAGGCGGCGGCGGCGTAGTACTGGATTTCCGTATCGACGGCCTGGGCCGGGATGGGTTCTTCTGTACGGTAAACGGTGCGGTTGCCGTTGGTGCCGACGATGTTCATCGCGATCTCGTTGCCGGGATTCCAGACGCCCCACTGGTTGGTTCCGGCCTGCCAGCGCAAGACCACATTGGTTACGTCGGGATTCTCGAAATAGTCGTACATCTCGACCGAAACATGCACGTCGTTGGTGCTCAGCGGAAGGGCGGGGCTGAGGGTCAGATTGGTCAGGGATACCGACGCTCCGTAGGGGGCGGTAATCAGGATGTCGTCCAGGCAAAGGCGGCCGGCGCCGTTGGTGCTGCTGTAGAAGCGCACAAAACGGTTGGCCGTGTCGTAGAAATTGGTGGAAAAATGCACGAAGTCGGGAGATTCCACGATGTTGGTGAGACTGAAGAGCGGGGTCCAGACCGCGTTGGTGGCGGTCGGCGCCGCGAACACATGCAGATCGGCCGGCGGCTGGCTGTCGCCCCAGTGGCGGTACCAGAAGCTGATCTCGCCGAGGCCCGGGTCGGAGCGGGCCGACTGGATGAAGGGATGGTCCTCCGTATAGGGGTCGAGCGGGTTGACGATGTCGGCGTCGGGCTCATGATTGAGGTAGGCGCCCTGGACGTTGCCCTCCTGCTCCATGAGCCGGTCGGACTGGTTCGCGGTGATCAGGGCGTTGTAGGCTTCCCAGGTGAAATCGTCGCGCTCGATATAGTCGGTGATCTGTACGTCCCGGATCAGAATGCCGGTCTGGGCGCCCTCCGAACGGTGCAGAATACGGGCGGAGATGTTGGTCGAAGAGACACGCACAGGCCAGGAAAAGTAGCGCCAGTCGCCGGCCGTATTGGTGTGCGACACCAGAGACGGTCCCCAGGCGACGGGGGTGTTGGTGGAGATCTGTATGTCGAAAATCAGATCGTCGTCGTTGCCGTCCGCCGAGCGGTACCAGAAGGCGAGGCCGCCGATGCCGTTGGTCATGACCGGCGACTGCAAATGCTGGCCGTAGTCCACCGTATTGGTGTATTGCAGCGCGCGGGCTCGCGAACGACGCAGTTCCAGTGTCTTGCCGTACCCGGACAGGTTGCGCACCCAGGCTTCCGTCGCCTGCCAGCCGTTGGTTTCGATCGTGGCGCCGCGCCAGGAATCGACGGTCAGGCTGTCGCCGTGTATGACCAGATTGCCTGGCGAATACTGCTGCTTGATCCGGGCGAAAAGTCGCTTGCCGGCGGAGCCGGGAAACTCCGACAATTGTACCGGATGCGAAAGCGTAACGTAACCGATGTTGTTGTTGGTGTAGCTGCCGACGGTGAGCCAGGGCGGGTCCGTACCCAGGGCCGCCCGGGTCGTGTCCTGGCTGGCGACTTGCAGGTCGAACACCAGCGGATCGGTGGCGAAGCCCGGGCGCGTGTAGCGGTTGCTGTAGATTCCGCTCCAGTAGTTGGTGTCGCCGCTCCAGTCCGGCGCCGGTCCGTCCACGAAGGTTTCGCGCGGACGCAGGGTAAGCGACGGTCGCAGGGAGATTCTTCTCA
>CAZYAW010000091.1:0-11842 GCA_964646045.1 uncultured Victivallales bacterium
GGGGAATATGAACGTTCGATAGGTGTCCGGCCCAAGCAGCGGCCCGCCTTTCATTGACATGTCTTCGTTCAACACAAAATAGTCCACCTGTATTTTTTCCAGGACGGGACGGCTCGTCTCTATGAGGAAGTCGGCGAAGAACTCCATCATCTCGTGCATCAGATCCGGGTAGTCGTACCAGGCATAAGACAGCGCCTCGGTGCCCATGAACTCGCGGGCGCGCCAGTAGAAACCCTTGGCGGCGCAATTTCGGCCGAGGACGAGCGGAAAGTCGCGCCTTTTCCAGAGGGCTATCTTGTCGTCCAGATCGCGCGGATAGCGGTCGGATATGGCCGCTACGAGTCGCGCGCGAACCGCCGGGAAGTCGGCCGGACCGTTGACCGGGAATGCCAGGTACTGATCCATGGACATGCGGGTGCCATACGTCATGCCCTCTTTACGCGCCTTGGTAATAATGCCCAGCTTGTTGCGGGCGACTACGTGTTCCTCTGTCTCTTCGATGACTTCATACTCGAATGGAGGCAGGAACCCGCAGTTCACGCCAATGAACTCGCGATGGTCCAGGTTGAGGTCGGGTTCGCCGACGAACCAGTCCCAGGTGAAACCCTTCACACTCTCCGGCGCTTCCTGTTCCCAGCGTGCGCGGGTTTGACCCCAGGTGCCCAGTTCGTGGTTGGGTCGCGCACAGGATTGATATTCCATACAGGCCAGAAACCGATCCAGACTGCTGGACGGGACTCGGGCGGACCTATTCGAACCGCTCATGTTTTCCTCCTGTTTATTGCATCAGCAACAGGCTCAAAGCCATTATCAGCATGCCGGCCACGAGCCCGAACAGACTGTCGTGCCCTTTGCCGTAGGCTCTGCTCGTTGGCAGTAGTTCGTCCAGGCTGATGTAAACCATGATGCCCGCCACCCCCCCGAAAAGGACGCCCATGATCTCGGACGGGATGGCCCCGTCGCTGTCGCCGAGGAACATCCGGATCGCAAGGTATCCAATGCCGGCCCCGATCGGTTCGGCCAGGCCGCTGAGCACGGAGTAGAGAAAGGCTTTCCGGCGGCTGCCGGTGGCATAGAAGATGGGGACCGACACGCTGATCCCTTCGGGGATGTTGTGCAGGGCGATCGCCACGGCGATCGCCATGCCCAGGCGGGGGTTCTCCAGAGCGGCCAGGAAAGTGGCCAGGCCTTCCGGGAAGTTGTGAATGCCGATGGCCAGTGCGGTGAACAGCCCCATCCGCATAAGCTTGCGGTGTTCGACGCTGTGATCGTGAAAGCCGGCGTGCCGCGCGTGCGCGGCTGTCGCGGAATCGAAGTCCGGAAGCGGGGCGGACGGATCGTGGAGCGGTCGGGTCTCGGTTTCCGAATGGATTTCGTGAGGGTTCTCCGCGGACGGAATCAGGTTGTCGATGATGCCAATCAGAAGCATGCCGCCGAAGAAGGAGGCTGCGTTGATCCAGTTCCCCGCGTATGTCCCGTAACGTTCCGCCAGGGATTCGGCGCCCTTGAAGAAGATCTCCACAAAGGAAACGTACAGCATCACGCCGGCCGAGAATCCCGTGGCCACCGAGAGAAAGCGGTAGTTTGTTTGCTTCGCGGTGAACGCGATGACGCTGCCGATGCCGGTTGCCATTCCCGCGAATGCGGTCAGGCCAAATGCAACCCATACATCATTCATGCTGTATCCTTGACGGGAGCCAGACTGTCGGCCACGAGACGCCGTACGGCACGACCGTGTTCCCCGCCGGGTCGCCCCGGCGGGGAATCGGTGCGATCATAGCTGTGGGCGCCGATCAGCGCGCCGAAATGGCATCCGGAAAAAGGCGCCCACGGTATGCGGTCCACCGCCTCGCATTGGACCGCCTTCAATACGCGTTCCCGGTTCGTCATGGTTCCCTCCGCGCTTCAATCCAACGCATCGAAATCTCCGTCCAGCAGCGCTCTTTTCATCTCCATGTAGGTTCTGAAATCGTCCCAGGAAACGTCCGGGGGCAGCGTATGGTCGACGGTGGGGATGAAGCCGCCTTCCTCGATCAGGGGAATGAATTCCCTGAGATGCCGGCGTACGGCGTCGCGCCCGCGGGTTTGACCTCACGAGCCCAGTTCGTGGTTGGGCCTGGCACAGGATTGGTATTCCATACAGGCCAGAAACCGATCCAGACTGCTGGACGGAATCACGGCGGACATATTCGTTGCACTCATGCGTACCCTCTCATCATCTATCTCCAAACACGTTCCGAATCGCCCGCAAATAACTGTAGCCCCACCGCATGTCGGGCAGCAGGTAACTGCCTTCGGTCCATTCGTTCCAACTGTTGAGGGTAACCAGCGGCGCTTGGCCCGGGCGCTCGTCTAGCCAGTTCTTCGCTCTCCATAGGCAGGCTTCAAAAGCGCTCGGGGTCGCGTTTCCGACTACGTGCTCCCTTCCGAAGGAGGGATTGCGGTGCGTGTTGTCCCAGCCCACCGAGACATGAGGGTACCAGATGTCGTGGATTTTCTCGTAGTCGGACCAGCGTTTCATTGCTCGGTCGGCCCACATCACGTAGTCGTCATACGGACCGCCATCCATGGCGAACTGATAGGTGGTTGCGCTGTCAAAGCCCAGCGTTCGCGTGATATCGTCCTCGCGGCCGGGCTCCATTTTCACGCCGGCCTGATCGCCGCGCCAACGTCGCGCAATGGCCTGAATGTCCAGTCCGGCCATCCCGCGCTCCCGACAGCATTGCCGCATCCAGGAGAAGGCTTCCTTCGTCTGCTCGATTCCGCCCAATCCGCGGATCAGATGGGGATAGTAGTAAATCGAGAAAACAGGTTTGTCGTCGATGCGGTAGTAGTTTTCATGCCGGAAGTACTGGGCGACGATCCGTTCGAACATGGGTTCCAGGATTTCCCGTGATACTTGTCCGCTCCAGAGAATATTACGTGGTTGATCCCAGGGCGTGTCTACGTGCATGTTCCAGAGAGTGTCCACATCGTGATTGGCCCACATCAGGTAGAATTTGCAGTCTGTGCCCTCGATGGCGGGGATCAATCCCTCGTTGAGCTGACGTTCAAAACAGGGAGCATTCTCGTACCAGTACCAGTCCACGATAAAGACGTTGACGCCGTGCGCCATGGCCAGATCGACTTGTTGGCGCATCACCTTGGGGTCGGCTTCGTCCTGACAGCCCAGCAACGGGATACGGGGCATGTCGTGTCCTGGAAAGCGAGGCGTGCCGCGCCGCACTGTATACCATTCACCGTCTTTCTCCGGCCAAAAATGTTCTGTTCGCGGTTCATAGTGGTAGGAGGGCCAGATATAGGCCGCAACGTCGTACTGTCGTTTCATAGCGCTCCTCGTTTCTCCATTCTTCACGGCGTCTCTTGCTCGCGAATCCTTGACGGAAGCCAGACGGTCGGCCATGAGATGCTGCCCCGGTACGACCGTGTTCCCCGCCGGGTCGCCCCGGCGGGAAACCGGAGCGATCGTTGTCCGCCGTGTTACACCACGTAGTTGGACGCGGCGGTGGCTCCGCCCTGGCCGGTCCAGTTGGTGTGGAAGAACTCGCCGCGCGGACGGTCGGTGCGCTCGTAGGTGTGGGCGCCGAAATAGTCGCGCTGGGCTTGCAGCAGATTGGCCGGCAGTCGGGCGTTGCGGTAGGCGTCGTAGTAGTTGAGGGCCGTGCCGATGGCGGGTACGGGCAGGCCCATCTCGACGGCCGCGACGACCACTTTGCGCCAGGACTTCTGCGCGTCGGCCACCACTTTTTTGAAGTACGGGTCGAGCAGCAGGTTGGCCAGTTCCGGTTTCTGGTCGAAGGCCTCCTTGATTTTGGCCAGAAAACGGGCGCGGATGATGCAGCCTTCGCGCCACAGCAGGGCGACGGAACCGAAATTCAGATCCCATCCGTATTCCTGCGAGGCGGCTCGCATAAGCTGAAATCCCTGCGCATAGGAACAGATTTTGGCGGCGTACACGGCTTTTTCCAGATCGCGGATGAAAGCGGCTTTGTCGCCCTTGAAGGTCGGCTTGGGGCCGCGCAGCGCCTTGGCGGCGGCCACGCGTTCCTCCTTGACGGCGGAAAGGCAGCGCGCGAAGACCGCCTCGGCGATCTGCGGAATGCCGACGCCTAGGTCGAGGCCGGCCTGCGAGGTCCATTTGCCGGTGCCTTTTTGTCCGGCGGTATCCAGAATGACGTCTACCATGGGCTGTCCGGTTATGTCGTCCTTTTTCGCCAAAATGTCGCGAGTGATCTCGATCAGATACGAGTCGAGCGCGCCGCGATTCCAGCGGGCGAACACCTTGTGCATTTCCGGGGCGGACATGCCCAGACCCTGCGCCATGAGCTGATAGGCTTCGCAGATCAACTGCATGTCGCCGTATTCAATGCCGTTGTGCGTCATCTTGACGAAATGGCCGGCGCCGTCCGATCCGACCCAGTCGCAGCAGGGTTCGCCCGTTTTGACCTTGGCGGCGATGGCCTGCAGAACGGGTTTGACGTGTTTCCAGGCTTTCGGGTTGCCGCCCGGCATGATGGCGGGTCCGCGCAAGGCGCCTTCTTCGCCGCCCGAAACGCCGGTGCCGACGAAAAGGATGCCCTGGGCGGCCAGTTCGCGGGTGCGGCGAATGGTGTCGGGATAATGGGTGTTGCCGCCGTCGATAATGATGTCGCCCTTGCTCAGGTACGGCAGCAGTTGTCCGATAAAATCGTCCACCGCGCTGCCGGCCTTGACCATCAGCATCACGCGCCGCGGCCGCTTGAGGGCGGCGGCCAGATCCTTGAGGCTGTGGCAGCCGACAATGTTCTTGTCCTTGGCGCGGCCCTGCGTAAAGGCGTCCACCTTGGCGACGGTCCGATTGTAGCAGGCCACCGTGAAGCCTTTGCTCTCCATGTTGAGGATCAGATTTTCGCCCATGACGGCCAGTCCGACCAGTCCGATGTCCGCTTTCTTCCCTTTTTTGCTCGGCATGCTGTCTCTCCTTGTGTTTGAATCTTGCGCCTCCGGACCCCGACGTTGTCCGACGAGCCTGTTTCAAAAAAAACAGGCGGCATACTTGCAGAAGGCGCCGGCCATATCAAGAGAAATCTTCCGACTTGTCTCCGAGAACATGCCGACCGACCCGGTTATCCTCGTCGTCCCTGATGCCTCTCCCAGGGATAAAGACAAGAAAAGAGCAAGGCGAAAGATTCAGACTTCCTGACCTCGACAGAGGATTGGGACTGTTCTTTGGAATTGGATATTCAGACCCTTGAAAAACCTGATGAAGCCTGCAAAATCGCGAGGCCCGCCTGAACCGTGAACGGCTAGCGGATTTTTTGGCGCAGGGCGTCCACTTCCTGGCGCAGGGCCTGTTCCCGCTCTTTGAGCGCCTGGTTTTCGCGCAGGGTCGCCTCGTGTTTTTCGATCCAGGGCGCCAGACTCTGACGCAGGCTTTGCAGGCGCGCGATCTCACGGACCAGCGCCGCTTGCTCGGCCGTCGCCAAGTGGAACGGTTCGGCCGCCTGTTCGCTCGTCCGGTCTTCGTTCAGGGCGGTTTTCAGACCGTGCAGCTCGGCATGGGCCAGGGTGGCGGCGTTTCGCGCGTCGCCGAGAGTCGCCTCGATCTCGCGCAGGGCGACCTGCATGTGGACCATGGGTTCGATCTCCCGTTCGGCGTCACGGCGGCGGGCCT
Source organism: uncultured Victivallales bacterium (assembly GCA_964646045.1). GTDB lineage: Bacteria > Verrucomicrobiota > Kiritimatiellia > UBA8416 > SLMC01 > CAZYAW01. The sequence continues at coordinate 5,654 of CAZYAW010000091.1, forward strand.
GCCAAACCGCGCGTTGTTGCAGGAGCGTGTCCATTTTCGTTTGCAGAGGCGCCAGGATGTCGTTTTCGCTCTTTTTTTCGCGCAGGGCGCGTTCCGTCCAGTGCCGCATTTCGCTCCATTCCGTTTGCAGACGGCGGGTCTCGATGTCGGCCAGCAGCAGGGCGCGTTCCAGATTGCGGATGCGTTCGGCGCTGGAACGCGTCCGTTCGATGTCGGCCTGCAAGCGTTCGCGAGAGAGACGACCGCGCTGCAACTCGTCTGCCAGTTGCCGTTCCCGTCGGGTCAGAACATCGTTTTCCGCAAGCTCGGATTCCATTTTCACGTCGCGCCGGGACAGGGAGAAATCGCCGGCGAAGTCGCCGACCGCATAGCGCAGCGAGACGGTTTCGGCGTCGAAACTCGTTACGGCATAGCTGTGGCCCGTCCGGAAAACGACGGATCCGTTTTCCGGCGCTACGGGAACCAGAATGCGGATGGTGCGGGGTTCCAGGGTGGCGTCGAAGGTCCAGGCGCTGGCGCTGGCCCGGCCCCATTCGTCCCGGATCGGCAGCCAGGCCAGTCGCGGTCGGCCGGCCAGGTCGCGCAGTGCGACCGTGTAGCCGGTGTCGGAGGCGTATGCGCAAGGCAGGATCTGGTTCTCCCGCAGCGGCGGCAGGGCCGCGTCGCCGCCGGGCGCCGTCCGGCGGATGTCGCGCAGCATGACGGCGCGCGACGCGGACGGCTCGGTTCCTCCGTTCTCGGCGAACACAACTGACAGTAGTATGGCGAGGGCGATGCGTTTTCCGGTTTGCAGGTTCATGACGGACCTCCCTGTGAGTTGGTTTGAGAAAGCGCGGCCGCGATGTGGTCCAGGACAATCTGCCGTTCGGCAGGCGGGGCTTCGGGCCACAGAGTCTGGACCAGAGCATCCGTCGTGCAGTTGTCCGTGCGGGCCAGTTGCTCCAGCGCGACGGCGGCGCCGACGGCGTAGCGTACGGGCGCGATCCCCTGGCTCAGAGCCAGGCGCATGGTTCCGACCAGGCGGTCGTTCCAGTCCAGCTTGCGACGCAGATCGCGTATGATACGGTCGACGCGGTCGCGCAAATGGGGGTTGGTCATGCGCGCCAGCAGATCGTCGGCATACTCCGCGAAACCGGCGGGAGTGAAAAGGGGATCGCTGCCCGCGTATTTACGGCACAGAGCCGCGCCGGATTCGCGCAGAAAGGCTTCGCGCACCCAGGCCATAAGCGCGGCGTCCCGGCCGGCGGCGGACATGAATGCGGCATGGCGCCGGGCCAGCAGGCAGCCGATCAGGGCGTGGGTGGCGTTATGGCCGTACAGTTTGGCTTCTTCAAACGGCAGGAGATCCGCTTTCTCCTCGAACACGGCAATGCGGCGGACGAACTGCGCGGGACGCTCTACGCGCGAGATCAGAATGCGATGGAAGGCCTCCACCAGAAAGGCCATGGCGGCGTCGGGTCCCGCCGGTTGCAGCCCTTGTTCCAGTATCTGAAGCGGATCGGTCACCGCGCCGCTCATTTTGCCGATGACCGTGTTGAGGCAACAGAGGCGCTCGTCGAGATCCGGCGCGCCCGCCGCGGCCAGGCGCTCGTGCAGGACTTCGGCCGCATGATTGTGGTTCTCGGCGGTATAGACCAGCGCCGGCGGCCCGTTCGTCTCGCGCTTGCGCGCCAGTCCGTCGCGCAGCAGGCCGGTGACATGGTCGGCGCGGGCGCCGTCTCCGTAGAAGTTGACGCTGGGCAATGCGGTGGCCATTTCGGCGCTGGCGGCGATGGCTTCCACCAGGCGCCGACGATCCTCCGTCTGGCGCGGATTGTACAACTCCACGCCGGATACGGTTTCGGCGCGAACGCCGTCGTGTTCGGCGATGTTGACGCCGAAGGCGCCGCCCGCCCGGCGGACCATCTCCACGACCGGCTCCGCAACTTCCGCGACGACCAGACGGTCGAACCCTCCGCTGCGAAAGGCTTCGCGCGCGAAGAGCCCGGCCTGAATGGCGCCGAATCCGAAGCCGACATAGACTCGGCCCTGCGTTTGGGTCTTCATGTCGTTTCTCCGGAATGCGCCGCCGACGAGCCCGCTTTTAGGTGCGAGGCCCGGCGGTCCGGCGCGCGCGTCGCGGCCGCGGCTTTGCGGCCGATCATGAAAAAGCTGGGCACTTCGACGTCGGCCAGCGGAATGCGGCGGCGCGCGAACGTCAGGCCGGCCGCCTCGACGGAACGTTTCCAGACCGCTTGCGGGAACAGACCCAGTTGCAGGCGGTCGTACTCGATGGTCAGGCGGCCGGCGCGTTCGATGAAATGCGTCATGACGGTTTCGATGACGGTATCGTCGGGATCCGGATCGTACACGTATTCGAAGGTGGTCAGCCGCAGTTGGTCGTCGCGGTGCGAAACTTCCGCCGTCCAGGGGTTGATAAATGTTTCGCGCAGCCAGTCGGGCGCGGCGACGACAACTCCGCCCGGTTCGAGGTGGGCGGCCGCCGTACGGAAGACGGCTTCGAGATCGGCGGCGGCGGTGATGTGGCTGATGGCGTCGTGAATCAAAACGGCCTTGAAGAGGCGCGGCAGCCGAATCGTACGCATATCGCCCGCGACATGCGCGACCCCCGGATTCAACTGGCGGGACAGCGCCAGCATGGGCTCGGAGCGGTCCACGGCGGTGGCTTCGAAATCGGCGGTCAGATGCGAGAGATTGTGTCCGCCGCCCGCACCGAGTTCCAGGATCGCATGGCGTCCCGCTCCCAGCTCGCGGCGCAGTAGCGCGCGCCAGCAGGCGGCTTCCTCGGCATAGCCGGCGGGCGGACTGAGCAGGGGCCAGAGCCAGGCCAGGTCGTCATAGAGGCGGTTCAGGGGTATTTCGTCCGTATGCATACAGGGTCGGTGTGTCCGGTTCATGATTTTTTCAGTTCGCGCAGCAGGTCGCGCAACCGCGCTTCGTCCGCTTTCATGGCTTCGGGCAGAACGGCGGCCAGGGTCACGCGGGTCGGCTTGAGCACCGAACGCGCCAGATTTTGCAGATCGGCGGCCGTTACCGCTCGCAATTGCTCGATGACCGTGGCGGGGGACATGAATTCGCCGAGACTGATCATATTCTCGCCCAGCCAGGTCATCTGGTTGCCGGTGCTTTCCCAGCCGAGCTGGATTTGCCCGATCAGATAGTCCTTGGCCCGTTGCAGTTCGGCGGCTCCGACCGCTTTGTCGCGCAGCTTGAGAAGCTCGCGCAAGATGAGGCGCAGGGCTTCGATCACGCGGTGGCGGTCCAGTCCGGCGTCGATGGTCCAGGCGCCGGTATCGTCGAAAAGCTGGGCCTGCGAATGCACGGAATACGCCAGGCCGTGTTTCTCGCGGACAATTTGGAAGAGCCGTGAACTCATGTTTTCGCCCAGGACGGCATTGAGAACCCGCAAGGCGAAGCGGCGTCGGTCGTGGCGTCCGAAGAGGCGGATGCCCAGTGCGATATGGGCCTGCTCGATGGGCTTGAAGCGGAAGACCGTGCGCGCTTGCGGTACGGAAGCCGGGGCCGGCTCGAAAGCGGGGGGCGGATCGGACGGCAGGTCGCCGAGCCAGCGGGCGGTTTCCGCGACGCACTCGTCGTGGGCGATGTTGCCGGCGGCGGCCAGGACGATGTTGGGCGCCGTGTAGTGCGTGTTCATGAACGCGATGAGCGTTCGCCGGTCGATGTCGCGCACGGTTTGCGGGGTGCCGGCCAGCGAGCGGCCCACCGCATGGTCTTTCCACAGGGCTTCCCCCAGAATTTCCTGCGCCAGTTGCTGGGGCTGATCCTGATACATCAGGATTTCCTCGACGATTACGCCGCGTTCGCGGTCGAGTTCGGCGGGGTCGAACAGCGAATGGCGGAGCATGTCGCTCAGTACGTCCATGACCCGCCGGAACTGCGTGCGCGGGGCGCGGGCGTAGAAGCAGGTGCTCTCCTCCTGGGTAAAGGCGTTGAGATGGCCGCCGCGGCCCTCGATGGCTTCCGAGATGCGGCGCGCGTTGCGGCGCGGGGTGCCCTTGAATAGCATGTGTTCGATAAAATGACTGGCGCCCGAAAGGGCGGCCGGCTCGTAGCGGCCGCCGACTCCGACCCAGATTCCCGCCGCTACGCTTTCCAGGTGGGGCAGGGTGGAGGTGATGACACGCAGTCCGTTGGGCAGTTTCGATTCTTCGACATCCTGATGCATCATGCGCTCTTCTCCCGAATTCAGATGGCTTCTCGGGCGGCGGTCGTCAGCGCGGCGAGCGTCGTCCTCTTTTCGTACAAGGCCTTGCCGGCGATGGCGCCGGTCAGGTTGGGTCGCTTCAGTTCGCGCAGGGCGCGTATATCGGCCGGCGAGGCAATGCCGCCCGAGGCGATGACGGCACACTGGACGCGGTCGCACATGGCGGCCATGGCCGCCGCGTTGACGCCGGTCAGCATGCCGTCGGTGGCGGTGTCGGTGAAAATCACGGTGCGCACGCCGGCCTGCTCCGCCCTGGCCGCCAGGTCCAACGCGGAAAGTTCCGTGGTTTCCACCCATCCGCGCACCTGCACTTTGCCGTCGCGCGCGTCAATGCCCGCCGCGATACGATCCGGAAAAGCCTGCGCCATGCGGGCCAGCATGTCGGGATCGGAAACGGCGCGCGTGCCGACAATGGCGCGTGCGACCCCCAGTTCCAGCAGCGTTTCAATGTCCTCGGGCGTACGCAATCCGCCGCCGACTTCCACCGGGATGCCGATTTCGGCGGCGATGCGTCCGATGATGGCGGTATGCGCCGGGCGGCCCTGAAAGGCGCCGTCGAGATCGACCACATGCAAAAAGCGCGCGCCTTGCCGCACCCAGTGGCGCGCCATGGCCAGCGGGTCCTCTCCGTACACCGTTTCCTGATCGGCCAGCCCCTGGCGCAGGCGGACGCAGCGTCCGCCCTTGAGGTCGATGGCCGGAATGATTTCCATTGTCATCGTTGTCTCCGTTCCTTGTGTTTTTCCGACTGGATCCGCGCAGCGCCGGGCCCAATGCCTGCCGCGCCGTGTTCCGTTCCGGCAGGCGACGGGTTGTCGCGACTTTTTCCGTCCGCGTCCGGTTCCGGTAGGTCGTCGTACACGGGCGGCTCGCCGATCTGTTCGAACGGTACGGCAGCCAGTCGCCGCCAGCGCGCGGCCGCTTCGTCCGGTCCGTTTTCGTTGGCGAACATGTGGCGCCAGCGCCGCTGAAATAGCAGTCCATGCCGCACAATCAGGGCCGTATTGGGCAGCGAGGGCGTACCGGCGGTTGTGACGCTTTCGAAGTGATAGACTTCCGCGTTCGGTTCGTAAAGTACAATCCGACCTTGCTGCCGCATTTTGTAGCACAGGTCGATGTCCTCGAACTCCACGGGGTTGTAGGCTTCGTCGAAGCCGCCGACCTCGTTCAAAGCCTCCTTGCGGCCCAGGCAACAGGCGCTGATCAGGCACTGGACGGTGCGTGCCCGATTGAAACGCGGGTCGTCGCGCCGTTCGCCGCGGCCGAGGAACTGTACGCGGCCTGTCGGTGTGACGGCGGCGCCGGCGCACTGAATGTCGTGGGGCGCAAAGGGATACACCAGTTTCGGGCCGACCAGCGCGGCGGCGGGTTGTTCGTCGAGCGCGCGCACGAGCCGGTCCAGCCAGGAACGCTGGCGCAGCGCCACGTCGTTGTCGAGAAAAGCCACGCGGTCGGCGGCGGCGCGGGCCAGACCCTGGTTGCGGGCGGTGGAGCAGCCGATATTGTCGTCGTTCGCAATCAGCGTCATGGCCACGCCCGCCCGGCGCGCCTCGTCGCCAAAGGCTTCCAGCCAGCCGCGCGTGCCGTCGGTGGAACCGTTGTCCACCACGATCAGTTCCCAGGGCACGGAACGTGTCTGCAACAGGCTGCTCATGCAACGGCGCGTACAGGCCAGCTTGTTGTGGGTGAGAATGACGATGGAGACGGCGGGTTTTATCATGAGGCTCCGGCAAAACTCCTGTCAATCGCGGCACGGGCGTCCCGCCCGCGTCTGCAAACCGTGGCACGGGCATCCCGCCCGTGTTTGCAAACCGTAGCACGGGCGTCCCGCCCGCGTCTGCAAACCGTGGCACGGGCGTCCCGCCCGCGTCTGAAAACCGTAGCACGGGCGTCCCGCCCGTGTTTGCAAACCGTGGCACGGGCGTCCCGCCCGTGTTTGTAAACCGTAGCACGGGCGTCCCGCC
>CAZYAW010000092.1:0-33117 GCA_964646045.1 uncultured Victivallales bacterium
GTGGCCCCCAGCGAAGCCAGCAGCGCGGTAATGGTGGTGCCCACATTTTCGCCCAGCACCAGCGCCGCGGCGGTGGGGAAGGGGATCATCCCCGCTTCCGCCAGTCCGATCGTAATGCCGAGCGTCGCGGACGAGGACTGCACGATCATCGTCAGCCCGCAGCCCGCCATGACGCATTTCAGAATGCCCCAGTAGCTGTCCGCCTGAAAGATGGCGAACATGTCTTTGAAGTCCGGCATCTTGTTAAGCGGATCGAAGCCGTGCGACATGAGTTCGAGCCCGAAAAAAATCATGCCGACGCCCATGACGGCCATGGCCGTGTAGCGCAGCTTGTCGCGGCGCGAGAACAAATAGACCAGCGCCATGGCGCCCAGCAGCGGCAGGCCGTATTTGCCGATTTTGAGAACCAGAATCCAGCCGGTAATGGTGGTGCCGATGTTGGCGCCCATGATCACGCCGATGGCCTGGGCCAGCGTCATGAACCCGCTGTTGACCAGTCCGACCACCATGACCGTGGTCACGGAACTGGATTGCACCAGACAGGTTACCAGAGTACCCATGCCGCAGGCCATAAAGCGATTGTTGGTCACCGAGGAGATCATCTTGCGCAGACCCTCGCCCGCCACCGCCTGCATGCCTTCCGACATGTTTTTGATGCCCAGCAGGAAGATGCCCAGTCCGCCGAGCACCTCGAAGATGATTTTCAAGACGGTTTCCGTGTTCACAAAACCTCGCGGTTGCGGCGTTCCACGCTCGGATGAAAAGAAACGCGGACAGGTGTAGCACAGGGCGGCCTGCGGGGCAACATTATTTGTTAGTTTTTTGTTAGGAACCGTGCTAAATGCGGGTTGACATGCGTCGCGCAAAGCGGTAGCGCTGGTCGGGAACGGAGACGACGATATGATGACGATGGTGGCGACGCCCATAGGCAATTTGGCGGACATTTCGGAACGCGCCTTGCAGGCCTTGCGCGAGGCGGATGTGCTGGCCTGCGAGGACACGCGTCGTACACGCATCCTGCTCTCGCACTACGGCATTCCGACGCCGCGTCAGACGCTTTCCTATCGGCAGGGCAACGAAGCGCGGGTGGGCGAACGCATTCTCGCCTGTCTGGAACAGGGGTTGCGGGTCGTGCTCTGTTCCGACGGCGGCTATCCGGGTATTAGCGATCCGGGCTATCGACTCGCCCGTCTGCTTGGCGAGCGCGGTCGCGAGTTCGAGGTGATTCCCGGCGCTTCCGCCGTTCCCTTGGCTTTGCTGCTGTCCGCCCTGCCGACCTCGAGCTACACGTTCAAAGGCTATCCGCCGCGCAAGCCGGGTCCGTTACGCCGTTTTTTCGCCGAGGACGCCGACCGGCCCCATACGCTGGTCCTCTTCGAGTCCCCGTTTCGGGTCGGACGCACGCTGGCGGCGGCCCGCGAAGCGCTGGGCAATCGGGCGGCGGCGGTCTGCGTGGAGCTGACCAAGAAGTTCGAGCGCGTCCATCGGGGCGGACTGGAAGAACTGGCGCGGCGTTTCGCGACGGAAACCATCAAAGGCGAGGTCACGATCGTCGTGGCGGGGAATCATCCCAAATTCGGCCTTCCCGATGGCGTCGAAGACAGCGGGGCGGTTTAGTCAGGCTGTTTCTTTTCGAAATTTTCGTCCGGGAACACGAGCTACCGCAATCCTTCATATCGCGGGCCGGTCGGCGGTTTGCCGCTTGACCTCGTTCCAGAGGCGGTCCAGTTCGGCGGGGGAACAGTTCTCCAGGGTTTTGCCGGCAGTGGCGGCGAGCTGTTCGACCTGTGCGAAACGGCGCATAAACTTGGCGGTGGCGCCGCGCATGGCGTCTTCGGCGTCGATGTCCTCGAAACGGCACAAATTGACCACTGAAAACAGCAGGTCGCCCATTTCCTCGTGAATCAGCGCGCGGTCGCCGGATGCGCGCGCTTCCTCCAGTTCGGCTGTCTCCTCCCGAATCTTTTGCAGAATCGGTGCTGCGTCGTCCCAGTCGAACCCGGCTTCCGCCGCCCGCTCCTGAATCTTTTGTCCCCGTTGCAAGGCCGGCAAGCAGGGCGGCAGCGCGGTCAGGCGCGCGGATACGGGGGAGGGTGATTCGTTCGCCCGTTCTCGCGCTTTGGCCTGGCGCCATTGCGCCAGGGCTTCTTCGGCCGTTTCGGCGGAGGCGGAACCGAAGACGTGGGGGTGGCGCCGAATCAGCTTGTCGCGCAGTCCGCGCAGGACGTCGCGCAGTTGAAAGAAACCCTGTTCCTTTCGAATTTGGGCCTGCAGCAGGACTTGCAGCAGGAGATCGCCCAGCTCTTCGGCGTGGTGTTCCGGCGTACTGTCGATGGCGTCCAGCGTCTCGCAGGTTTCCTCGACGAGATGCTTCTTGAGGGTCTCCAGGGTCTGGCGCCGATCCCAGGGGCAACCGCCTGCGCCGCGCAGACGCGCCACCAGCGCGGCGAGTTCGTTCAGGTCCGCATTCGGGCCTTCGTCGTTGGGTCGGGGCGCCGTGCTCATGAGCGGGTTTCGCCGTCGGCGATTTCGCGCGAGCCGCGTACGGCGCAGAAATCCTTGCCGCACATGGAGCAGAATTCGGGGGGGGCGTCCGTCGCGACGCGACCCTCGTCATACATGGCTCGAGCGGTGGGTCCGTCGAGCGCCAGGGAGAATTGCGTTTCCCAGTCGAACTCCATGCGGGCCTGCGCCATGCGGTCGTCGGCTTCGCGACAGCCGGGCCGTTGCCGTGCCACATCGGCGGCATGGGCGGCGATGCGATAGGCGATCATGCCGTTGCGTACGTCGGCGGGGGGGGGCAGGCGCAGATGCTCGGCGGGCGTGACGTAGCACAGCAGGGCCGCGCCGTGCCAGGCGGCGATGGCCGCGCCGATGCCGGACGAAATATGGTCGTAGCCGGGCGCAATGTCGGTGACCACCGGACCCAGAACGTAGAATGGGGCTCCGTCGCAGACGCGAAACTGGCGTTCCATGTTCTCCTGGATCAGATGCATGGGCACATGGCCGGGACCCTCGACCATCACTTGTACGTCGGCCGCCCGACAGCGCGCGACCAGCTCGCCCAGCGTGTCCAGTTCGGCAAACTGCGCCGCGTCGTTGGCGTCCGCCAGGCAGCCGGGCCGCAGTCCGTCGCCGAGCGAGACGGTTACGTCGTGATGGCGGCAGACTTCCAGGATCGCGTCCCAGTGTGTAAGCAGCGGGTTTTCCCGGTTGTTCAGTCGCATCCAACGGGCCAGAATGGCGCCGCCGCGACTGACGATTTTCATGGCGCGGCGCATGGCCAGCGGCACATGCGCGCGCAGCAGGCCGGCGTGCAGGGTCATGAAATCGACGCCTTGCCGGGCATGTTCGCCGATCACCGTCAGCAGCAGATCGGCCGTCAGATTTTCGATGCGACCGTCGGCGCGGGCCAATGCTTCGTAGATGGGGACGGTGCCCAGCGGAACGGCGCAGTTTTCCAGCATGGCCCGGCGCATGTCCGCCAGGTCGGGGCCGACACTGAGGTCCATGACAAAATGAGCGCCGCACTCGGTGGCGATTTTCAGCTTTTCCACCTCGTCGCGGGCGCAGGAAAGATCGGCGGAGCGTCCCAGGTTGGCGTTGATTTTCGTGCGGTAGTCGCGGCCCACCAGCGAAAGGGAGCCGGGCGCGTGCGCGGGGTTGCAGGGCAGTACGGCCTGTCCGCGCGCAATCGATTCGCGGACGCGGGCGGGCTCTACGCGCTCGCTGTGCGCGACTTGTTCCATCTGCGGTGTAACCGTGCCCCGGCGGGCGCTGGAGAGTTGCGTTTCCATAAGGGTTGTTCCTCGGGTTCGTTTTGACTGGGCGCCCGCATTATCTCCGGCCCGGCGGTATTCGTCGGTTCGGGCCGGTGCGTCCGGGGGGCGGCTTTTTGAACAGATGTTGCACATAGGGGAGCAGCATTCGATTGCCCGCAATCAGTTTTTGGGCCTCCGTTCCGCCCTGCTGCAAGGCCAGCATGATGGTCTCGCTGATTTCCCGCGGCGGCTTCTTGAGCATGATCTTGAGGATGGCCAGGTCGAGGCGGCCGCGGTAGTCGGAAGGCTTGACCTGCATGTAGAGCGTTAGCGCCTGGTGGGCGCCTTCCGTGTCGCCGCCGGTCATTCGCATATCGACCAGGGCCAGATAGACCTCCGGATCGAGGTTGGCCGGAATCGGTTTTCCGGTTTTTTCCAGAGCGCGCAAGTAGATCTTCAGCGCCGATTCCGCGCCGTCGTTGTGGCGGGCCTGCCGATACATTTTGACCATTTCCAGATAGATGCGCGGGTCCAGGTTGTCGGGCATGTTGCGGCGGCCCAGTTCGAGCGCCCGCACCACTTCGCCGGTCTGTCCGATAGCCGAATACATTTGCGCCAATTGGAAATGGACGTTCGGGGGCAGGTTCGTGTTGGCCAGCAACTGAGCCGCAATGCCGGAAAAAGAACGATGTCGGCCTGAGTCGAGATTGAGTTTGGCCAGTTCCAGCCAGTTCCCCACCGCTGTCGGGCCGCCCTGTTTGAGTTGTTTCTCCAGTTCCGCAATGCGTCGTAAACGTTCCGAATGACGTTGGATGTGATTGAGAAACGGCGGGATCGTGATGTTGCGGGGATCTTTCTCCTGAAAAGTCCGGAGCAGGCGCTCTGCGGCGTCGAATCGGTTTTGACGCAGCAAAACTTCCTGGACCAGTTTAAATATCGCCTCGGACCCGAGCGGGTGCAGGAGGAGCGCTTCCTGATAGGCGGCCTCCGCGTGGGGCGGCAAGTTGCGCTTGCCATAGAGACCGCCAATGGCGGTGCGCAGCTTGGCGAAGGATTTGCGGGCGGCGACATCGCGCAGAAAACCTTCGTCGGCGGTCAGACGCCGAGTGTACCAGTCCCAGAAATCGCGGTCGTCCGCGATGGCGGCGGGAGAGAGGCGCTCGGGGCGCGCGTTGATTTTCATGATCAGGCCGTGCGGGCTCAATTGCGGATACATCCATTCGATCGGGTAGCTTTCTTCGACGTAGAAATCATGGCGCTTCCGGTTGCGATCGAAAATCCACTGTGTCAGGATGCCGTTGATTTCCATTACGCCCAGCGCCCCGGTCACCTGGACGCGTCCGTTCTCGATCTGTATGTCCGAATGAGCGGGTTTGGGGCGCCGCCCGGACTGCACCTCGTCGGCGAACTGCTGGAAGGCGCGCGACCCCTCGAAATCGGCCGGCAGCCAGATGCGGTCGCCGTACAGATCGCGCATGACGCTCATGTAGGTGGGATCCGCCAGCGCGTTCTGGGTGATCAGATAGACGTCCTCGCGGACCCGAGCGGAGTAGATCATGTAGGTGGGCACGAAACGGCCCGGATCGGTTCCGCCGAAAAATATGGCGTCGGGACTCATGGCGGCGGGGTATTCGGGATTGGGCGGCGGTTCTTCGTCGGGACGCAACTCCTCGATCATGGCCTCCGCGCCACGCAACTGGTAGTTCCCGAATTGCCAGCCGAAATCTTTCCCGTTTTGTTCGGCGGCTCCGTACACTTCGATCATACGCTCGTTGGTCCAGTTCTGCCAGAGCGGGCCCAGGGGCAGCAGAGCGACCGCCGTGACGATGGCCAGGCGGTATTGCGGCTGCTGTGCCGTCGCGCGACGCAGGCGGGCCAGACCCAGCATCAGGCCGTAGGCGATCCAGATGGAAAAAATCGCATGGGAAGAGATGAACTTGACCTTCTGCACGAACTGGTCCTGAATATTGCCCTTCGGATTGGCCATGATAATGACCACCACGCTCATGGCCGCAAATCCGACCAGACTGGCGATCAGCCAGCGCTGGCTGGATTCGTCCAGGGTCATGCGCAGCTTGTGGCGATCGTTCATCATGTGGAAGATCAGAATGCCGACGAATAGGGTTGCAACCAGCGCCACCAGCATTAGCGTCGGCGCCCTCCAGTACGGCCAGAGCGTTTTCAGGCTGTCGCGCGCCGCCGCCGGAACGGTTTGAAACATAGTGGAGACGACTCTGAAGAGCGTGAAGATCAGCCACAGCGTGACTGCGCCAACCGTGACCAGCGCGCCGCCTAGAATGATTCTTTCCGGGAATGCGGTTGGCTCTTGGGTTCCGCCCATGATGCGGTCGATCATGTGGCGCACCTGACCGATCAACAGAATGCCGATACCTGCCAGGGCCAGAATCAGGAACGGACCCAAGACCCATTTGTAGGAACCGAGCGGATCCGCGGCGGGGCCCGGCGCCATCGCGTATTTCTCGATGAAGGCGAGCGCCGTGCCGATGGCGGCCAGGGCGGCCGCCACGCCGAACGCGCGAAAACGCCGCCCGCCGACGCGCACTTCCCAGGCGGCAAAAGGCAGAAAACCCAAAAGGGCGACCGGCAGAGAGAACTGCATGCGTAGGTCGGCGACGAAATCGCCCAATTGTTCTATGAATTTTCGGGAAAAAACATTGGCGAATTCGAACGCTTCGTACTGTCCTCGACTCACGGCATGCACGAAGCCGTGCCAGGTGCGCGGGTAGCCCCAGTTCATGGGGGGATTGCGCAGATCGGACGCCATGGGCATGTACAGGTAGAAGGCGAAGCCCAACTGCGCCATGAGAATGCTGCCGGCGACCGTACGACCGCGCGGCAGAAAGAACCAAACCGCCGTCAAGATCAGGAAATTAAGGAACAGATAAATCTGAAAGTTGGCTTCGGCGGGATGCAGCAAGTGGCGAGAGACGGGTGCGGCTTCGGCTTTCCCCAGCAGGACGAGCGGCGTGATATTCATGTACTTGGCCAGAACCAGCAGAAGCACGTAGGGCAGAGCGGCGATGGCGAAATCGCGGAAAAGACGTGTGTCGTTGAGCAGCAGGAGTACCGCCAGCGGCAGGATAATCAGCAGCAGCGTGTAGTAGTTGGCCAGACTGAGCCCGAATACAAATGCCGTGAGCAGCAGATGGCGGTCGGTCGGCTCGTGCATCCACTGACAGGTAAACAGCAAAATGAGCGCCAGGAAGAGGGCGTTAAGCGTGTAAATCTCCGCGATGACGGCCTGCGACCACATGGCATGGGTAAAAGAGAACAGCAGTCCGACCGACAGAGCCGCCAGGGCGCTGTAGCGACGATGCCAGGGATCGGGCGCGGTTGGCGTGCCGTCGTCCGTCGGAGCGCGATCCAGCATGGCGCGGCCCGAACGCCCGATCAGCATGGCCAGCGCGCCGATGGTCAGCGCCCCGCATACGGCCGATACCAGACTGACCGCCCAGGCCGGATTGGGTTGCCCGCGGAAGGTCACAAAGGAGAAAATGCGCGCGAAGAGCCACGAGATCATGGTCCAGACCGGATAGCCCGGCGGGTGCGGCACGCCCATGTGGTCGGCGGCCACGACTAATTCGCCGGAGTCTTCCATGGTCACCGAAGGCGCCAGCGTAGCGACATACACGCCCAGCGCCAGCAGCGTGGCGGCGCCGAAGGTCAGCCAGTCGCGTCGGCCGTAAAAGGCCCCGGACGGGGCGGCTGACGGGTCGGGGTTCGCTTCCATAGGCCCTGAACTCCACATTATCCGGGTTGGCTGTTGACGATCCGCAAACGAAACGACTTTCGTTACGGACCGAATCCGTTCCGATTGGCGATCCATAGCAAAGAGTCGCGTTCAACACAAGCGCGAATTGGCATTTTACGGCCATTCGCATTGGGCCGATTTGTCACGGCTGCGGCAGCGTTCCGTAGACTCGCAGCAACCATGCGAGCAGTTGCACGCTCAGGAACTGAACGGCCAGAAAGAAAAGGATCGGCGAGAGATCGATCATGCCGATGCGGAGCGGGTAGCGCCGGATCGGGCCGAGAATCAGATCGGTCCATTCGCGACACAGGTGGGCCACACTCGGCGAGCCGGCAAACATGGCGACCCAGGAGCCGATGATCAGGCCGATCAGCGCGTTGAGCAGAATGGGCAGACAGTGAACCCAGGCGACGAGGGCGGAGAGCGCCAGTTTGAGCGTCGCGATCGTGAGGCTGTCGGTGGACGGGAGAGATCCGCGGGAGGCGGCTTGACGCATCAGGCCGGCGAGGAGCATGCCGAACAGCAGGAGGGCCCAGGGCCGATAGCGGGGGACCAGCCACACGAACGGACGGGATGCGGCGTGCAGCGTGGCTTCGCTGTGGCTCATGGCGGTCACCGCGCGCGAGTGAACGTACAGGAGACTCAGTCCCCAGAGATAGAACAGAAAGGCGCCGAACGAGGCCAGACTGAAAAAAAGAAAGGTTCCCGCGCCGTGGTGTTCGGCATGGATTTGGAAAACCAGCGCGCCGAACGGGAAGGGCCACGCGAGGCCGGTCTTGCGGCTGAGATAGCGAAACGCGAATGCGCGCAACACGATCAGCAGCGCCAGCAGTACCCAGGTCGCAGTGCGTTCCGGGATGCGGCCCGGTCGGCGACGGAACAGGCCGACCAGAGACGCGCCGACCCGTTCCAGCGTGGCGGCGTAGGGATTGAAAGCCGACGGGCGCCGGTTTCCCGTCCAGATCGTAAACCAGAGCAGGAACAACACGCCGTTCAGCAGAAAATCCCACAGAGCCAGTTGCATGAATATCCGTTCCGGTCGGATTAGGCCGGTGTCAAGGCTTTTTCAAGGAGCGCCTTGTCGAGATTGTCGGCCACATAGTCCGCGCCTCCGAAATCCTGGAAGGCGTTGAATTCGTCCTCGACCACGAGGCAACGCATGCCCGCCGCAATGGCCGACTTGGCGGACCTCATGCTGCCGCACAGCGCCAGGCAGTGCGAGGGCGCCGCATGGAGAGTTCGGGCGAGTTTGAGCCAGAAGTCCGATGTAGGCGGACGGCCTCTGGGATGGGTTGCCATGAAAACGAGATCGTCGTCCTCCTCGACCTGGATCGTCTTCTTGAGTTCCGTCAACAGGTCGTCGCCGATAGAGCAGACGATGCCGCAAGAGAGGCCCATGGCGCGGCGTTTGTTGAGCAGAGACAGCAGGGCCGGATGCCATTTTCGGGGACCGGCGCTCCAGGTGCGCAGTGCGTCCTCGATGGGGTGCAAAAGCGATTCCGCCGCCACATCGGCTTTGCGATCCGCGATGATTTTACGCAAAGCTTCTTCGATCGGTCGATCAAGAAAGTAGCGGGAATAGTCGGTCGATTTACATGAAATTCCGTTTTTTTCGAGAACTTTAAAGATGATGTCGCAGAGGGTCTTGCGTCCGTTTACGGCCACTGTTTCCAGTTCGACGAGTATGGCTCTATTCTTTGCCTGGCGTTCCTTCTGCGTTGCTCGGGACGATTCTGTCACGGTCATTCCCTCCCTGTTTGCCGTTGTCGGGCATGGTCCAAATGTCTTCCATGCGTTCTTACGTGAATCCGTCAAGCGAAACCGCACCGGGAACCAGAGATCCCCGACGCGCAGCGCCATCCGTTGTTCGACCGAGCCTTCGCTTCTCGAATCGATGTGTGCGGCATCTGTACACCCGCAGGTCGTAGCATGTCAAGTCCTATTGCGGCGTGGTCGTTGTATCGTGCCAGGCGCGGGGTAGACGGTCGATCAGGTCGCAGGCGGTCATGCCCGGCTGCGAGAAGTCTCGGGCGGCGCCATCGCCCGCCAGGCCGTGCAGGTACACGGCGATGCGGGCGGCGTCGAAGGGGCGATAGCCTTGCGCCAGCAAGCCGGTCAGCAGGCCGGCCAGGGCGTCGCCCGTTCCGCCACAGCCCATGCCCGGATTGCCGGTCAAGTTGACATGCGGGCCGCCGTCGGGTTCGCACACCAGGGTTCCGGCTCCCTTGAGAACGGCGACGCAGCGACCGTGCCGGGTCAGACGCCGGACGGCGGTGTCGCGGTCGGCCTGCACCTCGGCCGCCGTGCAGGCCAGTAGGCGGGCGGCTTCGCCGGGATGGGGGGTCAGCGTCAGAGGCGCGGAAGCGCCGGCGAGAATATCCGCGTGGTCGGCGCATGCGTTCAAGGCGTCGGCATCCAGAACCACCGGAACGCGGGTCTGTTTCAGCCAGGGCTGGAGATGCGCCAGAACATGCGGTCCGTTGCCCATGCCGGGGCCGAGCAAAACGGCGTCGAAGTCCTGCGGCCGGCGGCCGCCGGCCGGCCAGGCGCGGGCGTCGAGACGGCCGTCGGCGGTCTCCGCGCCGAAATGCACCATGGCGGCGGGCGCCAAGGCTCCGACCAGCGGGGCGACACTTTGCGGTACGAGCACGCTTACCAGTCCCGTGCCGGAACGCAGCGCGGCTCGGGCGGCCAGGCCGGCGGCGCCGGCGAAGCCGCGCGATCCGCCTATGATGAGCGTGTGTCCGCGAGTTCCTTTGTGGGCTTGGCATGGAAAAGGGCGGAGCAGGCGGGCGACATCGGAGCGCGCGATCATCTCGCCGTGGGCGGCGAGATTTTCGCCCCAGGCGCGGGGGATGCCGATGTCCACGACTTCCACATGGCCGAGAAACGGCAGGGCCGCAGCGCTAAGGAAACCGCGTTTGGGGTAGCCCAGGGTCGCGGTGGCGTCCGCCCGAATTACGGGGCCGGTGGCCGTTCCCGCATCGGCGTCGAGCCCGGACGGCAGGTCGATCGCCACCACGGGTCGCCGCCGCCCGCTTTCGTTGAGAATCTCAATGGCGAGTGCCGCTATTCCGCAGGCCGGACCCTGGAGCCCCGTTCCCAGGATGCCGTCCACCAGAATGTCGGGTTCGAAATCTTCGATGGCATGCGGATGGGCCCAGTCCGCTGCGGTCGCGCACTCTTTCACCTCGATGCGGGAACGCGGCAGTTGGGCGAAATGGGTCAGCGCGTCGCCGCGCAAGGCGGCCAGAGGGCCGGTTAAAAGGATTTTCAAGGTATAGCCGTCGGACTGTAAATGGCGGGCGGCCGCAAAGACATCGCCGCCGTTGTTGCCCTTGCCCGCGACCATGAGACAGCGTCGGCGGCTGGTCGGCCGGTCGGGGGGTGTACACCATCGTACCAGTCGGGCCACGCCGCGGCCGGCGCGATCCATGAGCGTCGCGCCGGGTATGCCGGCTTCCCGTATGGTTCGCGCGTCCAGTTCGCGCATTTGGGCGCGGGTGGCCGCTTTCATGAGGCGCATGCTCCTGGCGCATCCCGTCCCAGAATCAGGGCGGTGGCCACGGCGTAGTGGTCGGTATGCGACAGACTCGTCAGGATGGCGCCCGCCCGATGTTCCGCAGCGAGGGCGAGGGCTTTGCCGCGCAGGCGTACGGACGGCGCGCCGGTGCTCCCGTTGCGCCGAACTTCCATGTCCAGCCAGTTAAGGCGCGGACCGATGCCCGTGCCGAAGGCCTTGGAGACCGACTCCTTGACCGCGAAGCGCGCCGCGTAATGATGATGCGGGAAGGCTTTCGTTTCGCAATAACTCTGTTCTTCCGGCAGGAAGACACGGTCTTTAAAGGCCTGGCCCCAGCGTTCCAGCGACGTTTTCATGCGGGCGTTTTCCACTAGATCGACGCCGATCCCCAGAACGGGCGCGTTCATGAGGGCTTCTCCGCAAAGACGGGAGAAAAGGGGCCTCCGTAGGTTTTCATGCGATCCAGCATTTCGCGGATGGCGGCGGCGAGCCCGACAAAGACCGCGCGCGCCACGATGCTGTGCCCGATGTTCAACGTGTGCAGGTAGGGAACGGCGAACAGGGCTTCGATGTTCTCCAGGTCGAGTCCGTGTCCGGCATTGACTTGCAGTCCGAGACCGCGGGCCTGTTCGGCGGCCTGGACGAGACGATCCAGTTCCCGAGTCCGGTCTGAACCGTCGGCGTTGGCGTACGAACCGGTATGCAGTTCAATGCAGGGCGCCTGCAGGGCGGCCGCCGCCGCGACTTGCGGCGGATCGGGATCGATAAACAGGCTGGTGCGAATGCCGGCCTCGTTCAGGGCGTGAACGGTCGGCGCCAGTCCGTTTATGTCGGAGGCGGCGTCCAGTCCGCCCTCGGTGGTGACTTCCCGTCGCTTTTCCGGAACCAGACAGACTTCGTCCGGGCGCACGTCGAGTGCGATGGCCACGATCTCGGGCGTATGGGCCATTTCCAGGTTAAGCGAGGTGCGCAGCACGCGGCGCAGGCTGTACACGTCGGCATCCTGAATATGGCGCCGATCCTCGCGCAAATGGACCGTGATGCCGTGCGCGCCGGCGGCTTCCGCAATGCGGGCGGCCTCGACGACATCCGGTTGCCGGCCGGCCCGCGCCTGGCGCAGGGTAGCGACATGGTCGATGTTGACTCCCAATTCAAGGCGCATATTGACTCCTTCTCGCGTGGTTTTCCATGTCCTTTACGACGAGGCTCGCTGCAGCATTTCACGAGCGTGCCGGACGGTGGTGTCCGTTATGGTGCGACCGCTGAGCATGCGCGCGATTTCCGCCTCTCTTTCCCGGCCGCCGACCGCGCGGATGCGGGAATGGGTGCGGCCCTCTTCGACCTCTTTTGTCACTACCCAGTGCGTGGTCCCGTAGGACGCCACTTGCGGCAGATGCGTAATGCAGATGGCCTGTCGTTGGCGGGCGACCCGCGCAAGTTTTTCGCCAATGGCCGCGCCCATTTCCCCGCCCACATTGGAGTCAATCTCGTCGAAGACCAGAACGGGGATGCGGTCGTGATCGGACAAAACGACTTTGAGGGCCAGCATGACGCGCGATATTTCGCCGCTCGACGCGATTTTGCGCAAAGGCCGCATGGTTTCCCCCACATTGGGAGCGAAACCGAATTCCACATCGTCCATACCGCTCGACTTGGCTTCCGCCGCCTGGACCTGCACGCTGAACCCGCCGTGCGGGAAGCCCAGATCGCGCAGGTGCTCGGATACGGCGGCGGAGAGCGCCCGGGCGCTTTTCCGGCGCAAGGCGGAAAGTCGGGCGCCGGTTTCCCGCAGGTCCGCTTCGGCGTTGCGAATCCACTCGGCCAGTTCGGCCATGCGCTCTTCGCGGTGTTCCAGGTCGTAAAGCTGTTTGCGGGCCCGCTCCAGCGACGACAGAATGTCATGTACGGACGAGCCGTATTTTCGTTTGAGGCGATGCAGGGCGGCCATGCGGCTTTCGAGCCATTCCAGGCGTTGCGGATCGCAATCGACGTTTTGGCCGTAGCGATTGAGCGTGTCCGCCAGTTCCTGGATGCGGATGGCGACGGAGCGGGCTTCGTCCAGCCATTCGTGCGCCTGGCGGGTCAGTCGTGACATTTCGTCCAGCGCCTTTTGCGTGAAGGACAGTCCGGCAAAAGCGCTGTGGTCGCCCTCGGTCAGGGCTTCGAGCGCGCCCTGAATCAGCTCCGCGATACGACGCGCATGGGCGGCGACCGCGTGTTCCTCCTGGATTTGCGCCTCGTCGGTTCCTTCCAGTTCGGCTTCCTCGATTTCGCGGATTTGCCAGGCCAGCAGATCTTTTTGCGTAGCCAGATCGGGTCCGTCCCCCTGCAGGGCTTCGGCCTCGGCCCGGCGTTCGGCCAGTTGCGCATATTGTGCGCGATAGCGATCGAGAACCTCGCCGTGGTCGCCGAACGCGTCTAGCAAGTCCATCTGGAAATCCTGCCGCAAGATGGACTGGTGTTCGTGCGGGCCGTGCATGTCGAGCAGAATGTCGCCCAGCGCCTTGAGCGACGGCAGGGTGGCGGGCGTGCCGTTGACGAAAATCTTGCCTCCTCCGGCGGCCAGAACCGTGCGGCTGACGATCAGAGCGCCGTGGTCGCACGGTTCCAGACCCGTCGCTTCGCAGAGGCGATTGGCCCGGTCGGCATCCTTTAATTGAAACTGAGCCTGAACCATGCACTGACTCCGGCCCGAGCGAATCGACTGGCGGTCGGCTCGCTCGCCCAGCAGCAGTCCCAGTGCGCCGATCAGGATGGACTTGCCGGCGCCGGTCTCGCCCGTGATCACGTTGAGTCCGGCTTCGAATTCGACAGTGGCATCCTCGACCACGGCCAGATTTTTAACTCTGAGCGTTTGCAGCATGGCTAGTCGGATGGCTCGGTTTTTCGCCGCGGGCCGCAGGGATTTCCGGCGGCGGTCTCGTAGCGCTGTTCCAGAATTTCCGTGCCTTTTGCGCCCACTCGAAACGTGAAGCGGGCGTAGCAGTCGCCGCCGGTTCGATGCACGGTGCGGACTATGCCGCCGGGCTCCGTTTCAATGCGCGGCTTGGTGAGGCGCAGAATGGGGCCCAGCGAAAACACTCCGTAGGATGTTTCGCCGTCTTCGCTCGCGATAGAGAGAAACACGTGTTCGTTGTCGTCCCGGCGCCAATAGCGCAACGCGCATTGCAGTTTAACCGTCGGCTGTCCCGGCAGATACATCTCGGCTTGCGCCACGGGCAGGCCGCGCACGATCTCCAGGACGATTTTCCGCGAGCGGTACGACGCCTGCGCATGGCGAATCTCGGCATGAATATAATAGTGGCCCATGGCCGACAGGTCGTACCAATCGGAAAGGCGTATGGACATGCGATGCGTCTGGCCCGGGAGCAGATAGACGTTGGCAAGCATGAGTCCCTCCTTGATCCGGGGCGCCGTTCGGTTTCTTTCGACCGATGCGATACGGAAATCAAGGGTGGGCACGGTTTTCGCGTCCCGTGCGACGATGAAGGGCGTTTCCCCGTTGTTCTTGATTTCCAGCGTGGCCTGCACCGCTTCGTGTTGCATGGTCGAGCTATGTTTCAGTTTTAGAGCCAGTGCGACCTGGCCGCTGGCCCAGGTAGGGCCAAGCAGAGCCAAGGCAAGCGGAAAGACGATTCTCATGGTTGACCTCCGTCGGCTTGACAGGCGAACGCTCGTTCCACCGCGTCGAGCAGCAAATGCACGACCACTTGGTGCGCTTCCTGAATCCGTTCCGTTTTGGTGCATGGCACAATAATATCGATGTCGGACTGGCCGGCCATTTTCCCGCCGTCGCCGCCGAGCAGGGCGATGGTGGTCAGTTGCCGGGCGTGTGCCGTTTTGCGGGCTTGCAGCAGATTGGCCGAATTGCCGCTGCTGCTGAAAAGCAGCAAAATGTCGCCCGGCTTGCCCAGCGCTTCCACTTGGCGGCTGAAAATGTTTTCAAAGCCGAAATCGTTGGCGATGCAGGTCAGAACGGTCGGGTCCGCCGCCAGTGATATGGCGGGCAGGGCTACGCGGTCGGAGCGGAACCGGCCCACCAGTTCCTCGGCGCAGTGCATGGCTTCCGCCGCGCTTCCGCCGTTGCCGGCTGCCAGCGCTTTGGCCCCGCTCCGCAAAGCCCGGACCAGTGCGCGACAGGCGCGCTCAATGGCGTCCGTTTGCGTCAGCAGGGAAGCGACGGCTTCGGCGCTGTCGCTGATCTGGCGGCGTAAAACATGCTCTTCCGCAACTTTCGCGGCCATGGGCTTCGTCATGAATCTGTCTCCCGCTGCAGTTTGGAGCCGTTCCCCGCCGGCTTGCCGGCCAAGGGGGGCGCCGTCCTGTTCGCTCATTGAGGACCGCAACCTACGATATTGCCGGTTCGCTGTCCAGTCCAATTGACGATCGCAATAAAAGAGCTTTTCTTTTTCCGGCGGGCCGTATACCTTGCTCTTTGTGAAAACAAAACCTTTTGTCCATCTGCACGTGCATACCAAGTACAGCCTGCTGGATGGCGCATGCGATCTGGAGCCGCTGATGGGCGCCGCGCTGCGCAACGGCATGCCGGCCGTGGCCATGACCGACCACGGGGTCATGTACGGGGCGGTCGATTTCTACAAGAAGGCGGAGAGCATGGGCGTCCGGCCGATCGTGGGCTGCGAGGTCTATGTCGCGCCGCGCAGTCGGCTGGACAAGCAGAGTCCCCATGCGGACGGCGCCAACAACCATCTGGTGCTGCTGGCCACCGACAGTGTCGGGTACCAGAATCTCATACGGCTGGTGTCCCTGGCGCATTTGGAGGGATTCTACTACAAGCCCAGAATCGACAAGGATTTGCTTTCCGAGCACGCCAGGGGCCTGATCGGTCTTTCGGCCTGCCTCAAGGGGGAAGTCGCCAGCCGTCTGATGGACGACGATATGGCGGGGGCCGCGGAAATCGCCGCGCTTTACGCCGACATTCTAGGGCGCGACCGTTTTTTTCTCGAAGTACAGGATCATGGCCTGCCGGAACAGCGCAAGGTAAATGCGCACATGGCCGAGCTGGCGCGGGCGACCGGACTGCCGATCGTCGCGACCAACGACGTGCACTATCTGGAAAAGTCCCATGCCGAGGCGCACGAGGTGCTGCTTTGTCTGCAAACGCAGACGGTTATGAGCGATCCCAAGCGCATGCGCTACCGGACGAGCGAATTTTTCCTCAAGACCCGCGAGGAAATGGCCGGTCTGGAACGCGAGTTCCCGGGTTGTCTCGACATCACGCTGGATATTGCGGAACAATGCCAGTTCGAGATGGAGTTCGATCATCTGCATTTCCCCATGTTCGAAGTTCCCGACGGCAAGAAACAAAGCGATTATCTGGTCGAACTGGGGGTCGCAGGCATACGGCGGCGCTACGGTGTGGCGGATGTGCTGCACCCGACCAACGAGCGAGAGCGCGAAATCCTGGAGCGCTTTCTGAGCGAAAAGGCGGTGATCGAGAAGACCGGCTTCGTGAACTACTTTCTCGTAGTGTGGGATTTCATCCGCTTCGCGCATGCGCGTCATATTCCGGTGGGACCGGGGCGCGGTTCTGGTGGCGGCAGCCTGATGGCCTACGTTCTGGGCATCACGGCCATCGACCCCTTGCGCTACGGATTGATTTTTGAACGCTTTCTCAACCCCGAACGCGTGTCGCCGCCCGATTTCGACATCGATTTCTGTCCCAATCGCCGTGGCGAAGTCATCGAGTATGTCAAGGAGAAGTACGGCCGCGACAGCGTCGCGCAGATCACGACGTTCACTTCTCTGCAGCCCAAGAATGTCATTCGCGATGTCGGCCGGGCCCTGGAAATTCCCTATGCCCGCTGCGATCAGTGGTCCAAAATGGTGCCCGAAGATCCCAAGATCACCTTGCGCAAGGCTCTGGAAGCCAATCCGGAATTCAGGAAAAGCTACGAGACCGACGCGGACTGCAAGCGCATTCTGGACTACGCCTTCGTCCTGGAAGGACTGTATCGCAATCCGGGCGTTCATGCGGCCGGCGTGGTGATTGGCGAGAAGCCCCTGATCGAGATCGTGCCGCTGGCGCTCGACAAGAACAAGCAATGCGTAACGCAGTACACCATGGAGGCGGTGGGTGACATCGGCCTGCTGAAGATGGACTTTCTCGGCCTTAAGACGCTGACGGTCATTCAGGAGACGATCGATCTGGCGCGCGCGACCCAGGGGGCCGAGATCGATCTGGAGGCGCTCGATTTCAAGGACGCCAAAACCTATGAACTGCTTAATCGCGGCGATACGGTGGGCGTGTTCCAGTTGGAAAGCGGCGGCATGCGCGATTTGATCCGCCGCATCAGCATCGACCGCATCGAGGATTTGATCGCCATGATCGCCCTCTACCGGCCGGGCCCCATGAATATGCTGGAGGATTACGTGCAGCGCAAGAGCGGCAAAGCGGCCGTGACCTACGAGGATCCGCTGCTCAAGCCCATACTGGAAGAGACGTACGGCATCATGCTGTATCAGGAGCAGGTGCAGAAGGCCGCCAACGTGCTGGCCGGCTACTCGCTGGCCGAAGGCGATTTACTGCGGCGCGCCATGGGCAAGAAAAAAGAGTCCGAAATGGAAAAACAGCGCGCCAACTTCATTGCCGGCTGCGCCAAAACTCACGGGATTTCGCAAGTCAAGGCCGCGAAAATCTTCGATACGATGGCCAAGTTCGCCGGATACGGATTCAACAAGTCGCATAGCGCGGCCTATGCGGTCATCGCCTATCAGACGGCCTATCTCAAAGCCAATTTCCCCTGCGAATTCATGGCGGCCCTGATTTCGGCGGAAATGGGCAAGTCCGACAACAAGCTCGCCTTCTTTATGAACGAGGCGAGCGCCATGAATATCGAGATTCTGCCGCCGGATATCAACCGCAGCGACTTGCGGTTCGTGCCGGAAAAACACGGCGACAAGTCCGGTCTGCGTTTTGGCCTGGCGGGCATCAAGAATGTGGGCGAGGCGGCGGCTTGCGCCATGGTGGCGGAGCGCAAAAAAAACGGCTCTTTTGCTGGCCTGATCGATTTCTGCTCGCGTGTGGACGGACAGACGGCCAATCGTCGCGCTATCGAAAGTCTGGTGCGCTGCGGAGCGTTCGACTCCTGCGGCATGCACCGGGCGCGCGTTTTTAACGGCATCGACCACGCCATGACGCTGTCCGCCAGCGCGCAACGCGACCGGCGTTCGGGTCAGACCAGCCTTTTCGACTTGGCCGACAGCGGACTGTCGGAATGCGCAGCGGCCGAGCTTCCCGATTGCGAGTCGTGGTCGGAGAGCGAATGCCTGGCCGGCGAGAAGGAGTTGTTGGGGGTCTATATGAGCGGGCACCCGCTGACCCGCTATTTGCCGCTGCTCGAAAAATACGGCATGGCGACGACCGCGACCTTCGCAACGCTCGCGGACAAGAGTTTGACGCGCGTTGGCGGCATTCTGGTGTCGGTCGTGCGCAAGATCACCAAGACCAGCAAGGAGTCCATGGCCATTCTGCAGCTCGGCGACGCGGACGGCGGCATTGAGGTCATGGTCTGGCCCGACGCCTATCGGAGTTACGGAGAAAAGCTGCAGCCCGACGCGCCCGTGCTGGTTTGCGGCGAAGTCTCCCTGCGCGACGATCCGCCGAAAATGATCGCGTTCGAGGTGTATCCGCTGGAAGAGGCGCCGGCGCATTTCGCGGAGAGAGTCAGCCTTCATCTGTCGGCCGTCGGCCTCGACGAAGCCCGTCTGGGCCGCGTTCGCGAACTGGTGCGCGCCCATCCCGGCCCCGTGCCTCTGATCCTGTGTCTGCAGTTGCCGACAGGCGAGAAGGTGTTTCTGGAGGCGGGCGACAACTTCCGCGTCATGCCCGGCATGGATATGATTGCGGAGTTCGAGCAGGAATTCGGGGAGCGTTCGGTCTATGTGGCGACACGCAATGCGCCGCTGAAAAACGCGCGGCCCGCACGGCGCGGCCGGGCCTCCGGGAGAGGGTAGCCTTTAGAAGGATGAAGGATGAAGGATGAAGGATGAAGGGTGAATTCGGAGGGCGCCATGGATGATTCCAATGAAAAATCTTTCTCCACCCGTTCCGGTGTCGAGTCCGATACGGATGCTTTTTTTGTCGAGGAAGAGCCGGAGAGGGAGGAGACCGCCACGAACCGTGTCGAGGGTTCGGCCCTGGCGCGCCAGGCCCAGACTTCGCCGGCCTTGGAAGCGTTTCAGCGGTTTCTGGAGCGCGAGCGAGCGTGGGCGCGCCGGAGAATGATGCGGCAGGCCATCGGTTTTTCCGCCGTCTTCGCTACGCTGCTGGCTCTGGCGCTGGGCGTGGTGTCTTCGGTCTTGCAATCGGCGCGTCGGGATATCGATCGAATGGAAGAACAGTTGGCGGCCCTACGGAAGGAAAGCGGGGGTGACAGCGCACTGCGGGCGCGAGCGGTCGCAATGGACGCGCGTCTCGCGGAGTTACACGCCGCTCCCGCGGCGTTGTCCGTTCCGGATGATCCGGCGGGTTCGGCGGTTGCGTCGCCGCCGCGACCGGCTGCCGGGGAGCGGGAACGCATGACGACGCTTCGGCTGCGTATTCAGCCGCGCGGAGAAAAATATACCGTCGATTGGCGCGTGGCTCTGCCCGAAAACGAGGCTGCGTTCGCTACTCGGGAATGAACAGCTTCTGGCCGATGCGGATGGTGTGGGCGTTGCGCAGCTTGTTGGCCCGCACAATGGCGTCAACGGTCACGCCGTAGGCTTTGGCGATTTCCGAAAGCGTTTCCCCTTGCGCTACCGTGTGCTCGCGCCCCTGTTGCACGACCGTTTGCGGTTGCGCCGCGGTTTTGATCAGCGTGACGATCGTTTGACGGTCCTCGGCCCTGGCGCGCTCGATTTCCGCGGCCTTTTGTTCCAGGGCCGCGATGCGCTGCCGCAACAGGTCGTGATCGCGCCGCACTTCGGTTTGTCCGCGCAATGTGTCGTCCATTTGTTTCTGCTGAACCTCTTCCGCGGAGGCGATACGGTTCTCCAGCCGTTCGAGCCGCGCCACGAGATTGGCGCGTTCGGCGGCCTGACGCTCGCGGTCGGACACACGCGAACGGGGTTCCAGCAGCGTGTTGCAGCCACCGGCTGTCAGAGCGACGGCCAGACACAAGGTACCGGGAATGACGGTTGTGAATCGGGTCTTCATAGCGTTTACTCCATAGAGGCTCTTGCAGCATTAAAACAGTCCATGCAAAAAAACTTTTCAGCCTTTGGGGGCGGATGCGGCGGGATGCCCGCTGTTTTTCGTCGAGTACGCGCGAATTTCCTCTATAAAGGGCGCTCCGTATCGAGCCAGACGATTTTCGCCGACCCCGCCGATGCGCAGCATCTCCGCCTGGTTCGCGGGCAGGAGCCGGGTCATTTCGCGCAAGGTGCGGTCGGTGAACACGACATAGGGCGGAACCCCCTGCTCGGCCGCGATGCGGCGGCGTAATTCGCGCAGTATCCGGAATAGCGCTTCATCGCCCGCTGCGGCGTCCATGGCGACTCCTTTGCGTCCGGTTTTCGTGCGGCGCGTCTGCAACATGCGTACGGCACGACCGTCAAACAGCACCTCGCGCGCCGCTTCGCGCAACTGCAAAACGGGATAGTCGCCCGCCGTTTGGGCGATCAGATTCTCGCTTAGCAGCGCGTCCACGACCTGACGCCAGTGCCGCGCATCCGCATGGCTTCCGACCCCGAAGGTTTTCAGGCGATCATGTCCCAGCGCGCGCATGCGATCGGTGTTTTCCCCGGTCACGACCGACACAATATGCCCGATGCCGAAGCGGTTGCCGGTACGGGCGATGGCGGACAAAACGATTTGCGCGTCGCGCGTGATGTCGACGCTGTCCACCTCGCCGGCGCAAACGTCGCAGCAGTGCGCGTCGGCCGGCGCCGCAAGCGTTTCGCCGAAATAGGCGAGCAACTGGCGGCGGCGGCACACGAAGCGCGTGGCGTAGCCGGCCATGTCGCGGAGCGCGCGCAAGGCGCGCGCCCGTTCGTTTTCGTCGGGGATGGGGTCGATAAAGCTGCGCATTTTCGGCAGGTCGCCGTAGCCGAACAGCAGGACACAGCGGGCCGGTTCGCCGTCGCGTCCGGCCCGTCCGGTTTCCTGATAGTAGCCTTCCATGTTTTTAGGAAGATCGCCGTGCAGCACGTAGCGCACGTTCGACTTGTCGATGCCCATGCCGAAGGCGATGGTCGCGACGACCACCTCCGCCTCGTCGCGATTGAACGCCTCCTGATTGCCGATGCGCTCCGCGTCGGAGAGTCCGGCATGATAGGGCAGGGCGCGGATGCCGTGTCGCACCAGCGCCTGGGCGGTTTGTTCCACGCTCTTGCGCGTGGTGCGGTACACAATGCCCGGCTCGCCGGCCCGCGCACGCACGAAGCCCAGGATCTGTTCGGTCGGCTTCTGTTTCGGGACCACCTTGTAGAACAGGTTGGGCCGATTGAACGAGGCCCGCACGCGGTGCGGGTTGCGCAGCCCGAGTTTGTTCAGAATGTCTTCCTGCACCCGGTGCGTGGCGGTGGCCGTGAAGGCCGTCAGCGGAATGTCGGGGAAGACGCTCGTGATTTCGGCCAGTTTCAGGTAGTCGGGCCGAAAATCGTGTCCCCATTCCGAAATGCAGTGCGCCTCGTCCACCGCGAAGAAGGCCAGCGGCGCCCGTTTCAGCAGAGCTACACATGCGGGCATGGCGAAGCGTTCGGGCGAAATATAGAGCAGATCGAGGTCGCCGCGCGCCAGGGCGCTCTCGACCTGTCGTTTCTGCGGGGCGGTCAGGGAACTGTTCAGAAAGGCGGCGCGCAAACCGGCGGCCACGGCGGAGTCCACCTGGTCTTTCATCAGGGAAATCAGGGGACTCACCACCACGCAGGTTCCTTCCAGCGCCAGGGCGGGAAGTTGGTAGCAAAGCGATTTTCCCCCGCCGGTCGGCATCACGGCGAAGACGTCCCGCCCGCTCAGCACGGCCGCCACAATTTCCTCCTGATTGGGCAGAAAGTCGTTAAAGCCGAAAACGGCTTTCAGGCGTTGTCGGGCCTGCATGCGTAGCTGCATCTCTTGGGAGCCTTTTTTTTCCATGCTCCCATGCATGGCCTATTGCGGCACAAAAGTCAAATCCGAATTTGTTATCGTACCACGGCAGACTGGAATGTTGGAAGAATGCAAGGATGCAAGGATGGAAGGGTGGAATGACGATAGAAGGCCCAAACGGTTGTCCTGCAATGGAGCCTGCGACATCGCGAGGCACCTGAACTCTGAACACATAGAACGCTTGAAATTGGCGAAAAGCCATATTATGTTATCGACTCTTTACTCAAGCAATCTCTGACAAGCGCTAAAGAGAATGGAGAAGGGAGCGCAAATGAGGGGCAGAGACATTTTCGCCGGACCGTATCCGCTTGATGCTCAGCGCCGCATGGCGGAAGAAGCCGGTTTCGCCGTCGTGGCGGCGCCGGATGCCCGATCCGACGCCGGCGCACCGACGGTATTTCCGGCGGAGGCGCAACAGACCGGAGCCGCCATTTTTTTTCGCGACGCCAACCTTCCGATTTACCCGGAGAGCCGGGTATTGGCGGACGAAGTGAGCGTGACGCCGCATCTGCGGATGGCGCGCGGCGAAACGCAGCCGCTCTCGATCGGGGTGCATGCGGTCGAGTCTTTGCGAAACCTGACTCTGCGCGCAGGCGCCCCGGTGCGGGAGGATGGCGTCGGCCTGCCGCCGCCGCGCATGCGCGTGTTGGAAGCGGCCTATATGCATCATGTGTCCGAACGCTGGAACTCGGAGTCGAGGTGCGAGGCGAGGCAACTTCGTTATGGAGCCTGCGACATCACGCGGCCCTACTGAATCGGATAGACAAATTCGCCGTCTGCGGTTGTCATACACTGTAGGTGCGGCGGAAGCCAAAGGCGGGAAAGCGTAGGCGCAAAGATGCGGAAAGGCGAAAACGAAAGCGCGGAAGACAGGATCAAGGCGCTGCTGACGGCCGACGACCCCGCCGCCCTGGACGCGCTCTGGGATGAGTATGCTGCGGATTTACTGGGCTATCTGGCCGCTCTGCACGGCTCGCGGCACGAGGCGGAAGACAGTTTGCAGGATGTCTTTGTCACGATCGCCGCCAAGCGGGATTATGTCGTCGCCGCGCGGCGCCTCAAGCCCTACCTGTACCGGCTGGCACGCAATACCGCGCTCAACCGCATCAAACGCGAGGGACGAAGACGCGAGAAACTGCGCCTGGCCGCCGATTGGCTTGAGACTTCGGCGAACCATGACACGGGGGTCGATCAGTCGAAGCCGTTGGCAGCCGCGCTCGCCCGGCTGCCGGAGAAGCAACGGGCCGTGATCGTGCTGAAGTTCTTTCAGGACAAGACCTTGCGTGAAATCGGGGAGCGGCTGCGGATCTCCGGCAACACCGCCGCCAGTTGCCTGCGCTACGGCCTGGAAAAGCTGCAGACAATGCTTCAGGAGGAGACGCCATGAACTCGAACAAGTCGCATCATGCATCCGTCCAGGACCGTATGCGCGGGAGTCGCATCCTCGCGCCGACGCCCGCGTTGCGAGAGCGCGTTCTGGGCGCCGCCCGGCAAGCCTGGCAAGCGGCGCCGCCGGACGAAGCGCCCTGGCGCGGGCCGATGCTGCGTCTGGCCGCCAGCCTCCTTCTGGCTTTGCTGCCCGTGTTCCTGGCGAGACGCGCGGATGCGGTCCGTCGCAACGAGCGTTTCGCCCGTTTCCCGGGCCCTTCCCCCGCCGCGCGTGAAACCGCCGCTCTGTGGGTCGAGATCGGACAGCCCGAACGCGCGCGGCTGAGCCTCCTGGCCGATGCGCGACGGACGCGCGATGCCGCGAAGGCAACGCTGCACGCTTGGCGTCACTGGGCGGATCCCGTCTGGAATCCTTGGATGGAAGTCCCTTCCAACGGCGGTTGACCGAGAAACGGCCCTACCGGCAAGGAGATTGAAGAAACCCTTGCGAAACGAAAGCCTCGTCCGAGCAACACGGGCAGGATGTCCGTGCCGCCCGTGCCGATCCGAGGATTAGCAGAAATAATCGGCGATAGACAAATTCACGCGGTTCGGTTGTCTTCTCTTGTAACCCCGCACGACGGCGGAGCCCGCAAACAAATCATAGGAGGCGCAGCATGAAGAGACGGACTGTCGGAATTCTCAAGTGGACCGGAATCATCGCGATCGTACTGGGTATGGCGTATGGATGGCTGCATATCGTGGCGAGCCGCGCCTTGCAGCGCGAGTACGACGCCTTGCGAGCGGCCGGCGGCCCAGTGCGCCTCGACGAAATCGTTCCCCGCGCAATACCGATGGAAGACAATGCGGCCCTTGTTTACGACGCCGCAATCCGCATGCTGGAAGCCGAGTCGCCGATAGATCTGGACGGCGACGAACCTTCGAAGATGCGAAATGTTGCCAATTTGTTCCAGCAACTCGAATATGTTTCCTCCGATTTGTTGGCGAATCCGACCAACAGGTCGGTTGCCGTGCCACTCGCCCGGCTTTTGCAAGAACCGCCCGTCCGGGATTTTATCGCATCCATCGAAAGAGGATCCAGGAGATCCGGCTACTGGCAGGCATTGGATTATTCCCAAGGCGCCGGGATATTGTTGCCCCACATGGCCGACCTCAGAGCCTTGTCGAGGATCCTTTCGGCCCTGGCGCGACAGCAGGCTGCCGGCGGCGATTTCGATGCCGCCTGGCGCACGGCTCTAACCAATCTCCGTGTGGTCGACAGTCTGCGGGAAGAGGTCTTTGTGGTCAGCCAATTGGTTCGAGTCGCTCAATCGCACATGGCGACTTCCGTGTTGCGGTCGCTGGCGGATCTGGCGCCCCCGTCGGTCGCCGACTCGCTGCGGATCGAGCGAATGCTGGAATCCTTCGACAGCCTGCAACCCCTTGTTCGATCGCTTGACGGTGAAAGGCTGGTTTTCGGTAAATGGGCGTTTAAAGCTGCAGCGTCGGATTTTTCGGAGTTTGGCTCGGAGTTTGGCGGTGTAGGATTCAGATCAATGTTCATGCTGCGGGATGTCATTCATCCTCTCGTGCGGCTTGACCAGGCCGCCTATTTGCGCGTGATGAACGGCTACAGGCGCAATGCGACGGAACCCTATGCGCCGGGCGACCGTGAATTCGCCGAGCGGATGTTAGTGAATGTGCCGTGGTACGGTCTCACGACTCGGGTGATCGTGCCTGCTCTGAATATGTACAAGTCGCGCTATTGGGTCATGGTCGCGCAGGCTCGCATTACGCGGGTTGGCTTGGCCGCCATCCGTTTCAAGCGGGAACGCGGCGTTTTTCCGCCTGATCTGGCGGCGCTTGAATTGGCTGACACCGACGATCCATTCGGCGGCCGCCCGCTGATTTACCGCGTTGCCGATCGCGGATTCACGATCTACAGCATCGGTGCGAACCTGACGGACGACGGCGGCACGGAAGCGGAAGACCGTTATCGTCATGATGGCGATATTGTATGGCGACATGAGGCGCGCGTTTCGACCGTGCCGTCGCCGCAGAAAGAGAATTAACTGGCTTTTCCCGCCTGAGATGCCATTGTGCAGTTTTTCTCGGGCTTCGGCCCTTATGCGGGGTTTAATGCGTGCCTGCCATACTGAAAATACTGATGGTGTTTGTCGGCATGCTGCTCTCGACGCGTTTGCGCGTTCCGCTCGCGCCGGCGCTGGCGGCGGGCGGCATCCTGCTTAATCTTTGGGTCGGGTTGTCGTTCGGCGATACTCTGGGGCATTTTGTCGATGCGCTTCTGGCCGGCGAACTGTGGCTGCTGCTGGCGATCACGGTGCTGATTATTGAAATCGGCCGTCATATTACCGCACCGGGCAATGCCGAAGAGTTGACGGCCGCCGTGCGACGCTGGGGCGGACGACACGGGACGGCCGTGGGTCTGATGGCTCTGCCCGCAGTCGTCGGGCTGGTGCCCATGCCGGCCGGCGCGCTGTTTTCGGCGCCGTTTGTACGTCAGATGGGCGCCCATATCGACGGGAGCGACGAGTGGCGCAGCGCGGTCAACTACTGGTTCCGGCATATATGGGAATACTGGTGGCCGTTATATCCCGGGGTGATCGTGGCGATGTCGCTGTTCGAAATGGATACGCGCGTCTTTATGGCCGTTCAGTTTCCCTTCACCCTGGTGGCCGTCGGGGCCGGATACGGGTTCCTGATTCGTCGTCATACGGCCGGCGCGTCGTTGTCGCCGACGCCGGCGGCCGGCCATGCGGGGCGGGCCTTCATGACCGTACTGCCTCTGCTGATCGTCATCGTTGCGCTTTTTGTTTTTACGCCTCTGCTGGACCGGGCCATGCCCGCTGTTTCGACGCAAATTCGCAAAATGAGCGCCGTCTTGGCCGGTTTGGCTCTGGCTTTCGCCGTGGTTCTGGTCGACAACTTCATGCGTGGCCGCGCGAACGCCGCACACAAAACAGCCTGTCCCCTGGCCGCCGTGTTTACACGCAAATCCATGGGGGTCCTGCTGACGCTGGGCGGCGTACTGGTCTTCAAGCATCTGCTGACGACATCGGGCCTGTTGCCGCATGCCGCCGCCGAAATGGCGGATTCGGGCGTGCCTCCGGCGGTAGCCGTGGCCGGCCTGCCCTTCCTGGCCGGCATGGTCACGGGTATCGCCGTCGGCTTTACGGGCGTGTCGTTCCCGCTGGTCGTCGGACTGCTTTCGGCCGAGGGCTCCGGGCTGACGCCGCTCGCCACGCTGGCGCTGGCCTACGGTTTCGGCTACATGGGCATGATGCTTTCACCCGTTCATCTGTGCCTTCTGGTGACTCGCGATTATTTCGGATCGCGCCTGAGCGGTATTCTCCGCCTGATTGCCCCCTGCGTGCTGACGGTTGCGCTTTACACGATCGCGGCCTATGTCACGCTGTCCTGGCTGGATAAATGACCGATCGCAAAAGACCAGATGCACGGGAGTCCAAGGTCTTGTCGATTTCGTCCGCCGCCGTTCCGTTCTCCCGGACAAGCCTTCCCGCTTCCCGGTCGAAGAACGCCGGAGGTTTTTTACTTGCCAAGCCGCCTGATCTTCTGCTAGGCACCCGGACAAAAGGATCGTGTTCACTTCAGTCGGGAGACCCTGTTATGCCCAAGACAAAGTCCGGTACGACACTGAAAACGGATGACGGCTTGACGCTCGATTTCACGGACGGTCAGGTGAAAAAGCTTCTGTGGAACGGCAAGGCGGCGCCCTTGTCGGGGCCCGGCGGTTTTGCGGCGACCGAAACGCTTACGCCCGACGGTCGCGTACGAGACCACGGTGTTTTTGAGGGCCAAACCTCTTCCGTGCGCGGGGGCGTCCGCTTCGAGGGCGCCATTCCCCGCGCGGCTCTCGAACTGACGGCCACACTGCGCGGCGGACGTCATATCGCGATCGAAGGCGAAGTCCGCGACACCAGCGGCGTGGATCGCGCCTTAAGCGTCAGCTTTACGCTTCCGCTCAAACTGGCCCAGTGGAAATGGGAAAACACGGCCGCCGTTTCGCGTACGATCCGGCGCGGGCGGACCTATCCCTCCAAGCCGGAGGATATGATCTATATCGGCATTAAAGGCGACGGTTTTGCGGATGAAATACCCGATGTCTTCCCGGTGCGGACCAATAAGCTTCCTTTCTCCTGCGTGTGCCGCGGAAGCCAGGGGCTGGCTCTGGCCATGCCGATACACGAGCCGCGCGTTTTTCTGATCTCGGCGGACGAATCCGGCTACCGCATCACTTTCAGTCTCGGCGTTACGCCGCTCACCCGCAAGTTCCCCTCGAAAGCCTCGTTCAAGCTGCTGCTCTATCCGGTCGATCCGGCGTGGGGCATCCGGTCGGCGGCGGAACGCTATCAGAGGTTCTTCCCCGAACTTTATCGCGTACGGCTTAACCGGCATGGCAATTGCGGCGGCTTGCACAAGGATCATCTGCCTGAGGACGATCTGCGCGAGCGCGGCTGGGCCTTTCAGGAAAACGATTATCAATGGACCGACGGCGAGATGGCCGAGAACGTGGCGGCGCTGGCCGCGAAATACGACGTCGTTTCCTTTCATTGGCGCGGACCCTGGTACTGGTTCCACGAAGCGCCGGGCGACATCACGCGCGACGCGCAGTTGGCTCTGATGAAGGCGCAGGCCGAAGGCCGCGCGCCGGGCGCGCACGGCAGCAACAACCAGCTTTGCGGCTGTCCCGACGACATCAGCGCCAAGGCGGCCTACAACAGCTACATCGAAAACGGCGAAGGCAAGCTGGAACGCATTTTCTTCTGCTATCCCGAGGCGAGCTGCTGGCTGATGCCCGGCAACATGGACCCGAACCTGCCCAAGCCGAACCGTTCGTCGCTGGCCGAGGACTGGCAGTTCCGCTATCGCAAGCTGTGGAAGAAGAAAGGCTTCCGCGGCCCCACCAACGTCGCCTACGACGCGCTGGACGATTTTTCCGGCTTCCGTCGGCTCAACTTCCGGCGGGCGCATCTGACCGAGATGGATATTCCCGCCACCTTCGACCCGGCAAGCGGGCGCGTCTGTCAGGTCAAAGGATTCGGCGACTGGGCCTGGGCGCGTCGCCACGCCAAGCTGGTTCGCGACGACGGCGGCCACATTATGGCCAACTGCAACTTGGAACATGCCATGATGTTCTGTGCGCCGTCGCTGGACGTGATTTTTCGGGAACGCCGTCTGGCGGACAACGACGAAGAGAAACTGTCGGTACATCGCATGCTGTGCGGTGCCAAGCCGTTCGTCTTTATCGGAGGCAGTCGGGAGCCGGACACGTCGGCCCAATGGCAGGCGATGGCCGATCGCGCTCTGCTTTTCGGCATGGCCCCCGGCGAGACGCATCTCGAGAAGTCGCTACTGGCGCACATGCCTCGGCTGCAAAGTGTTGCCGGCGCAGGCTGGCAGGCCATCCCCTACGCGCAAGCGGAGGGACTGTGGGTCGAACGCTTCGGACAGCGGCCCAACCGCCTGTATTTCACGGTGCGCAATACCGGCGGCAAAACGGTGCGTTCGCGGCTGACGATCGATTTAAGCGCCCTGGGCCTGGCGAAAGACGCCAAACGACTGACCGTCCGGTCGCTGGACGACCAGGGCGACCTGCCCGCGCATGTCGTGAAGAACGGACTTTCCGTTACAATCGAGGTCAAACCGCGGCGCACGGCAGCGCTGTCTCTGCAGAGGAAGTGAAGGATTTTGCAAACAGGATGATGCGGGCGCCGATCGTTTCGTGAGCGGTCGGTCGCGGCGCGGGCCCTTGGGTGCGCAAGAGGCTCTGCAGGATCGATAAAGATTGAGGCGATTACGCATCTTCAGACCGGTTGAGGAATATATGCACGAACGCGTTTTGATACTGGATTACTCGCTGGATCGCAGCGAGACCGCCGCGATGCAGCGCTGGATGCCGCCGCAGGCGGAGGTCGCGGCGCTGTTTGTCGACGAGAACTTTCAGACGGAGGCGCTCGGTGACTGGAGCGGACTGACCCATGTCCTGCATTCCGGGTCGGCGCGTTCGATTGTCGAGCCCGCTTCTTTTAGCGAAGCCGTCGAGTCCTTGGTGCGCGCGTTTTGCCGACGCGGGATCGCGCAGATGGGCGTCTGCTACGGGCACCAGCTTCTTTGCCGGGCGCTGCTCGGAGCGCAGGCGGTACGGCGTTCGCCCCGAGGTCTGGAAGCCGGATGGGGCGCCGTGGAGTTTGGGGAGGCCGGTCGCGAACTGCTGGGCGTCGCGCCGCAAGAGCGTCTCTGGCAGCATCATTTCGACGAAGTCGTGCGCCTGCCATCCGGCGCGCAAACTCTGGCCTCCAGCGCGCATACGCCCATCCAGGCCTTTGTGGACCGCGAGCGGCGACTGTTGGGTGTTCAGTTTCATCCCGAATTTGATCGCGACGCCGGCAATCGACTTTATCTCGACCGTGCGGGTCAACTGATAAATCATGGATACGAGGCCGAGTCCATGGTGCAGTCCGGTCCGTCATTGGCGGCGGGCCAAGTTTTTTTCGGCGCGTTTTTCAGACGGTTCACTGTCTCTGCGCCTTAAGACAAGAAGGCGCGACAAAGCTCTGGACAGGCGCGTGGCAATGTGCCATAGGGAATCCAATGCATTAGGCGGCCTAACACCCGCAACCGAACTGTGGAACAGCGAATGAATCCGCCTTCGTCCGGCAACGGCCGGACTACGCCGGGACAAGCACGAATTCACACGAATATAGATGCGTCGCATCTTGCGACGGAACACTGCAACGCCCGTTTTCTTCAAGAAACGTACAAGACAGGAGAAACAATGAGCCAATTCAAAGTGGTCATCGCTGACAGTCGCTATCCGGCCTATGACGAGGAGAAGGCCGTTCTGGAACCGATCGGAGCCGAGGTGGTCGTCGAGCGTAGCGACGACGAATCCGTCATCGCGGGCCTCGTGCGGGACGCCGACGCCTTGATCGTCAATCTGGCGCCGGTGACGGCCGCCGTGGTGGCGGCCATGACCCGCTGCCGCTGTGTTTCGCGCTACGGGGTGGGCTACGACAATGTGGATGTCAAAGCCTTGCGGGAACGCGGCATTTATCTGGCGAATGTGCCGGGTTTTTGCTCGGAAGACGTCTCGGATCATGCTTTCGCCCTGTTCATGGACTGTGTGCGCAAGATTTCGCGCAAGGACCGTCACGTGCGGCGCGGCGAATGGAACTTGACCGGGCTGCAGCCGGTTCACCGCATTGCGGGGCGCACCTTCGGGTTCGTCGGTTACGGCGCCATCGCGCAGATTTTCCATCGCAAGCTGTCGGGCTTCCAGTTGGGCCGCGTTCTGGTTGCGGATCCCGTTCTGACGGACGAAGCGGCGGCCCGCAGCGGGGTGGAGCGAGTCGATCTCGAAACGCTGCTGCGGGAGTCCGATTACATCTCCCTGCACGCGCCGGTTCTGCCCTCGACCCGCGGCATGATCGGCGCCGCGCAACTGGCGGCCATGAAATCCGACGCCATTCTGATCAATACCGCGCGCGGCCCGCTGGTGGACGAAAATGCGCTGGCCGAGGCTTTGCGCAACGAAACGATCGCCTGCGCCGGATTGGACGTGTACAACAAGGAACCGCTGGATGCGGACAGTCCGCTGCTGTCACTGGACAATGTTACGCTGACGGACCATGCCGGATGGCACTCCGAGGAGTCGATGGTCGAACTCAAGACCATGGCGGCGCAGAACGTCGCCGAAACGCTGTTGCACGGTAAGCCGCGCTTCATCGTGGCTTGAGGCGCGGCATCCCGCCGGCGAGGAGAGCCCATGCGTCTGACCCTCCGAATCGAGCCGCCCCCGTTGGCCGAGGCGATCCGGCGGCTTGGCGAGGCGATTCGGCAGCGCGGCGGTCGGGCCGTGCTGGTGGGCGGCTGCGTGCGCGACATGCTGCGAGCGCAGCCCGCCAAGGATGTGGATGTCGAGGTGTACGGTCTGCCGCCGACGGATCTCAAGAACCTGATCGCCGGCATGTATCCGCTCGATCTGGTCGGGCAGTCTTTCGGCGTAATCAAAGTGCGCGGATGGCCGATCGACATCTCCATTCCGCGGCGCGAACGGTGTAGCGGAACGGGTCATCGCGATTTCGTGATCGACGCCGATCCGTTTCTGGAACCGCGGGCGGCCGCCGAACGGCGCGATTTTACCGTCAACGCCATGTCCTGCGATGCGCTGCAAGGCGAGTTGTTCGATCCCTTCGGCGGGGTGGCGGATCTGGAACGCGGAATTCTGCGGCATGTCTCGCCGCGTTTTGCCGAAGATCCGCTGCGCGTTCTGCGCGGCATGCAGTTTGCCGCGCGCTTCGAGCTGTGCGCGGCGGCGGAAACTCTGCGTATTTGCCGGTCGCTGACGCCCGACCATCTGGCGCTCGAACGGGTTGGCGAGGAATGGGAAAAGCTGACGCTGCGGGGCGTCCGGCCTTCACTGGGCTTGACTTTCCTGCGCGACTGCGGGTGGGTTAAGTATTATCCCGAATTGGCCGCTCTGGTTGGCTGTCCGCAGGATCCGCAATGGCATCCGGAAGGTGATGTCTGGACGCACACGCTCAAGTGCATGGACGCCTTTGCGCGGGCGCGGGTAGGGGACGGGGAGGAAGACTGGATCGTCGGCATGGCGACACTGTGTCATGACCTGGGCAAGCCGAGCACGACGGCCGAGCGGGACGGACGCTTGCGTTCCCCCGGTCACGATGTCGCCGGCGTGGATCTGGCTCGTCGTTTTCTGACGCGCATTACGCGCCGCAATGCGCGTATCGAGGCCGTACTGACGCTGGTGCGTACGCACATGCGACCGACGGATTTTTTTCGCCATCGGGCGGGCGATGCCGCCATTCGGCGACTGGCGGCGCAAGTGGGCCGACTCGATCGGCTGGTGCGTGTCGCCGCCGCCGATTTAAGGGGCACGGCCGGCTGCGAATTTTCCGACGATCCCGCCGGCCGTTGGCTGATGCAACGCGCCGAGCAGTTGCAAGTCAAGGATGAGAAGCCCCGGCCAATTGTGCGCGGCCGCACCTTGCAGTCCTGCGGTCTGACACCGGGTCCGCAATTCGGTCCGATCCTGCGCGACTGTTACGAGGCGCAACTCGAAGGCCTCATTCGCGACGAGGCCGAGGGCGTCGCCTGGCTGCGGGCGAGAGGTCTGATATAGCATGCCGGAACTCGGCGGGAGGAGAAGGTGAGACATCATGCCGCCATCGCCTGGGAAAAGAAGCTGAAAAGCATCTTCGACCGGATTGACGACGAACTGGAAGATATCTACGGAGATCGCTATCCGCTACATTCCATGCGTGCCCGGCGCGGCACGACATCCAATCGCGAACACGACGGCCTTTTCCGCATCGGCGCGGCCTTTTCCGCCGGTTTCGGATCTCGCCACGGACGCGGCTACATTGTGGAAATTCGCATGGTGACGGCGCGTGCCGTCAGCGACACGGTGCGTCGCGAAATCGAGGCGTATGTCGTGGCGCGGTTGCGGGAGTATCTGCCCGAAGTTTTTCCGGGACGCCGTCTTCAGGTCAGTCTGGACGGGCATGTATACAAAATTCACGGCGATCTCGGCCTGGGT
>CAZYAW010000093.1:0-5849 GCA_964646045.1 uncultured Victivallales bacterium
CCTTGCGTTTTCCGGGGGCCGGGGCCGGGGGGGCGCCGCGGGGGCCCCCCCCCGCCGATGCAGCCCCCCGGACAGGTCATGACCTCCACGAAATGGTAGTCGGCCGTGCCGGCCCGCAACGCATTCAGTACGCGCCGCGCATTGGCCAGGCCATGCGCGACGGCCACCTTCAGTTCGACGCCTTCCAGGAAAGCCCAGTCGCCGACCGCCCCCGTAATCTTGATGCTCAACTCTTTCAGCCCCTTGAGCCCGGCCACCGGAGCGACATGCAGGTTCTCCATGGGCAGCGGCTTGCCGGTCACGATTTCCCAGGCCGTTCGCAAGGCCGCCTCCATGACGCCGCCGGTATTGGCGAAAATATCCGCCGCGCCTGAACTCGCGCCGATGGGCGAGTCCATGGTGTCGTCCGGCAGCGAGGCAAAGTCGATGCCGGCCTGACGAATCATGCGGCCCAGTTCGCGGGTGGTCAGAACGTAATCCACGTCCTGGACGCCGCTGTCGTTCATTTCCGGGCGGCCGGCCTCGAACTTCTTGGCCGTACAGGGCATGATCGAGACCACCGTGATGTCTTCCGCCTTTTTGCCGATTTTGGAGGCGTAATAGGTTTTGGCGACCGCGCCGAACATCTGCTGCGGCGATTTGCAGGAAGACAGGTTCGGCAGGTATTCCGGATAGTAATACTCGGCGAATTTGATCCAGCCGGGCGAACAGCTCGTGAACATGGGCAGGGCCACCGACTCTTTTTCGACCAGCGCCTTTTTGAGACGCGTGAGCAGTTCGGTGCCTTCCTCCATGATGGTCAGGTCGGCGGTGAAGTTCGTGTCGAACACGCCGTCGAAGCCGAGCTGACGCAAGGCGGTCACCATTTTCCCGGTCACCAGGGTGCCGGGTTCGAAGCCGAATTCCTCGCCCAACGCGGCGCGAATGGCCGGCGCGGTTTGCACGACGACATGCTGGCCGGGATCGTCCAGAGCCGACCAGACGCGCTGGATGTCGTCCTTTTCGCTGATGGCCCCGACGGGGCAGACCGCGGCGCACTGACCACACTGCACGCAGGCTACGCCGTCCAGATTGAGCGCAAAGGCCGGCCCGATGACCGTGTCGAAGCCGCGCCCTTGCGGGAAGAGGGCGCCCACCGACTGCACTTCGCTGCAGACGGTGACGCAGCGGCGGCATTTGATGCACTTGGCATTGTCGCGCACCAGGGCGGGCGTACTGTCGTCAATGCGGGCCTTGGCGGTCGCGCCGGTGTAACGCACCCGTTCGATGCCCATCTCGCGGGCGATACTCTGCAATTCGCAATCGTCGTTGCGGTTGCAGACGGTACAGTCGCCGTCATGTTCGGAGAGCAGCAGCTCGACCACGGTCCGACGCGCATCGCGGACGCGCTTGGTGTTGGTGAAAACCTTCATGCCCTGTACAGCCGGCGTGGCGCAGGAGGCGGACAGCGTCCGGGCTCCCTCTATTTCCACGAGACAGACACGGCAGGCGCCCTGCGCCGGGCGGCCTTCGAAATTGCACAGGGTGGGAATGCGGATGCCGGCCTTGCGGGCCGCGTCCAGAACGGACGCTTGATCCTCCACTTCCACGTCGCGGTTGTTGATGCTCAGCGTAATCATGAGATTCTCCTTCGTGTCTCTTAGCACTTGCCGTAATCGCAGCGCAGGCAACGTTTGGCCTGCCGCACCGCTTCCGCTTCCACCCAGGGCCTTTCGACTTCGTCAAAGTTGTTCCGGCGTCGTTCGACGGCCAGCAGCGGCATGCGTTCCCGCTTGTACGGGAGCGGATCGGCGTCCGGGTCGTAACTGGTTTCCACCTTGCGCTCCTCGCGCCAGAAGGCGTGGTCTTCGCCGGTGAACATGCGGTCGATGCCGGCCGCCGCGCGTTCGCCGCCGGCAATGGCGCCGATCACCGAGGCCGGTCCGGTTACAATGTCGCCCCCCGCGAAAATCCAGGGTTCGGCCGTTTGACCGCTGACGGGATCGGCCTTGATGCAGCCGTTCTTCTGTCCGTTAAGCGGCAGGTCGCCCCACAGATCGGAGCCGCTAACGGTTTGCCCGATGGCGAAGATCACCTGGTCGGCTTCGATGACAAAAGACTCGTCGCTCTTCTCGGCGCGACGCCGCCCCGATTCGTCGAAATCGCCCAAGGTCATTT
This sequence comes from uncultured Victivallales bacterium, assembly GCA_964646045.1. Taxonomy (GTDB): domain Bacteria; phylum Verrucomicrobiota; class Kiritimatiellia; order UBA8416; family SLMC01; genus CAZYAW01. The sequence goes on from CAZYAW010000093.1 coordinate 2,158, forward strand.
GCATGCAGCGGACGCCTGTAACCTTGTTCTGCGCGGTTACGATTTCCACCGGATTGACCAGCGGCTTGATGGACACGCCCTCCTGCATGGCCTCCTCGATCTCCTCGGCGTAGGCCGGCATCTGTTCGCGGGTGCGACGATAGACGACGGTCACGTTGGCGCCCAGGCGTCGCGCGGTGCGCGCGGCGTCAATGGCCGCGTTGCCGCCGCCGACCACAATGACATTTTTTCCGCAGCGGACCGATCCGCGCAGATTGTATTCGCGCAGAAAGGCGATGGCTTCATCCACGCCTTCGGCGTCCCCGCCGGGCAGTGACGGCTTGACGCCTTCCGGATTGCCGATGCCGATAAAGACGGCTTCATAGCCTTCCTCTTTGAGTCCATCGATGGTGAAGTCGCGGCCCAGTTTTTTGTCGGTCACGATTTGCACGCCCATGCGTTCGATCATGCGGATTTCGCGGGCCAGCGTTTCGCGCGGCAGTCGGTAGGCCGGGATGGTCTGCACCAGCATGCCGCCCGGCCGCGGTTCGCCTTCGAGAACCGTGGGCCGGTAGCCGAGGCGGGCCAGAAAGTAGGCGCAGGAAAGACCGGCCGGTCCGGCGCCGACAATCGCGATCTTGCGGCGGGCGTTCTCGGCGCTTTCACGCACTTCGGGCGTTTGCACCGTGATCTCCTGATCCACCATGAAGCGCTTGATGCCGCGAATGGTGACGGCGTCGTCCAGCGACGAGCGACGACATTTGTCTTCGCAGGTGTGGAAGCAAACGCGGGCGCAGACGGCGGCGAACGGATTGCGTTCGCGATGCAGTTGCAGCGCTTCGGCATAGCGTTTTTCGCCGACCAGCGAAACAAAACCCGGCACGTCCACATTGGCCGGACATCCGCTTTGACAGGGCGCGCGCACCAGGCCCGGGCAGACGCCCGCGTCGCAGCGCTTGAGCCGGATATGGTTGTCGTACTCGTGACGGAAATGACGGATGGTGGAAAGGACCGGATTGGGCGCCGTCTGGCCCAGTCCGCACAGAGAGGTTTCCTGAATCTGTTTGCCCAGTTCCAGCAGACGCTCGACATCGCCCTCCACGCCTTCGCCGCGACAGATGCGCTCCAGAATTTCGAGCATGCGCTTGGTGCCGACGCGGCAGGGGACGCATTTGCCGCAGGATTCCTCCTGCACGAACTCGATGAAGAAGCGGGCGACGTCCACCATACAGGTGTCCTCGTCCATGACGATCAGTCCGCCCGAGCCCATGATGGCGCCCAACTGCTGCAAGGTTTCATAGTCGAGGGCCACGTTCAGATAATGGCGGGGAATGCAGCCGCCCGACGGACCGCCGATCTGGGCCGCCTTGAAATTCTTGCCGTTCGGAATGCCGCCGCCGATGTCGTAGATCAGTTCGCCCAGCGAGGTGCCCACCGGCACCTCGACCAGACCCGAGTTGACAATGGCGCCCGCCAGCGCAAAGACCTTGGTGCCTTTGCTCTTCTCGGTGCCGTACCCCGCGAACCACGCGCCGCCTTGCTCCAGAATGGCCGGAACGTTGGCGAAGGTTTCCACGTTGTTGAGAACCGTGGGCTTGCCCCACAGTCCGCTCTGCGCGGGGAAGGGCGGCCGCGGCCGCGGTTCTCCGCGTTTGCCTTCGATCGAATGAATGAGGGCCGTTTCCTCGCCGCAAACGAAGGCGCCGGAACCCATGCGAATTTCAAGATTGAATGTGAAATCCGTGCCCAGAATGTTTTCGCCGAGCAGTCCGTACTGCCGGGCGGCGTCCATGGCCAGCCGCAGCCGTTCCACGGCCAGCGGATATTCGGCGCGTACGTAAACGTATCCCTGCTGCGCGCCGATGGCGTAGGCGCCGATCGCCATGCCTTCGATCAGCGAATGCGGGTCGCCTTCCAGAACGCTGCGGTCCATGAAGGCGCCCGGATCGCCTTCGTCGGCGTTGCACAGAATGTATTTGACATCGCTTTTTTCGCGGCGCGCGAAATTCCACTTCATCCAGGTGGGGAAGCCGGCGCCGCCGCGACCGCGCAGACCGGAAATTTTCATCTGTTCGATGACGCCTTCGGGCTTCATCTCGGTCAGCGCCTTGGCCAAAGCCTGATAGCCGTTGCGGCCGATGTAGTCGTCAATGCGCAGCGGGTTGATGCGCCCGCAGTTGCGCAGTACGATCTTGGTCTGACGGTGGAAAAAGCCGATGTCGGTCATGACCGGCACGGGTTTTTCCCCGTCCTGCTCCTTCCAGGCCAGGCGCGAAACGACGTTGCCCTTGACAAGATGTTCGGAAACGATTTCCCCGCAGTCCAGCGAGCCGACCTTGCAATAGAAGGTCTTGTCCTTTTCGATGACCATCACCGGGCCGCCGGAACAGGGACCCAGGCAACCGGTTTCCACAATGGCGTACTCGTTCAGCAGGTTATGGTTGCCCAGCTCGTTTTCCAGCGCTTCCTTGATTTTCATGGCGCCGGAGGCCATGCAGCCGCCGCCGGTGCACAGCAGGATTTTGTGCGGACCGGCCGCGTCGGCGTCCGCCGCCGCGAATTGGCCGGCCAGTTCCTTCAGCTTGTCGGGCGATGCGATTTTCTTGGTCGTCATTGTTGTTTGTCCCCTTCCTGACTGTCCCGGTCACGATAATTGGCGAGCAGCGCCTGAATTTTCGACGGTTTTACGCGCTGATGCACGTCGTCGTTGATCATGATGACCGGCGCAAGCCCGCAGGCGCCGAAGCAGCGCCCGATGTCGAGCGAGAAACGGCGATCTTCCGTCGTCTGTCCCACGTCGATGCCCAGATGTTTCTTGAGAGCGTCCAGGACCTCCTTGCCGCCGCGTACGTAGCAGGCCGTGCCCAGGCAGACGCGCACCAAGTACTTGCCGCGCGGCTCCGTGGAAAAGAACGAATAGAATCCGACCACGCCGGCCACTTCGCTGTAGGGCTTGTCCAGCTTGTCGGCAATCCGTTTCATGACCGCTTCCGGCAGATACCCGAACAGGTTTTGCGCGATCTGCAATACGGGGATTAAGGCGCCGGGAACCGAAACATAGTCGTTCAGGATAGGTTCGAGCTGCTGCAGCATATCCTCTTCGGACACAGGCCCGTCGCAGCAGGCGCATGCGGTTTGTGACATAGCGGACTCCTTCATGGTTGAGATCCCGACACTTGAGGCTTCTGCAAATCCATGTCCGTCCTATTGCGGCACGGGCATCCGGTCCGTGTTTATCGGACCACACTACCGTTCCGCAAGGGGTTCTGCAAATGCCTCGCTTACGTTATAATTAGCCCGTTTTTCGGTCGATTCTCCTAGAATTCCTCTGCGGATAGCCGACCGCCAACCAGCCTTTTTGACATTCGAAGGACATATAACTAGAAGCTTGTTGACACTTCATCAAGTCTTTTATGGATGATTTCGGTAAATTAATTGTTTTTTATGTGACGATAATAACAAAAACGACGCAAGTTATGTGAAATTAAGTTTTTATTTCCCAGGGCCGGGGTTCTTTGGAAAGAAGCTAAGGCGGGCTGCGCCCGCAACCCAGAGGTCAGAGGACAGATGTCAGAAGTCAGAAACATGATGAGCTTGCGAAATCACGAGGCCCCACTTGTCTCTGAGAACAATGTCCAACAGCCAACAAGGAATATCCAATATCCAAGGCAAATACTCAAAAATTTGGTCGGTTGGAAATTCCTTGTTGGATA
>CAZYAW010000094.1:0-6129 GCA_964646045.1 uncultured Victivallales bacterium
TTCTTTTGCAATGGCAATGCGATCAGGTTGCCGAATCCGCCTTGAGGCAGCGTATCCTGATTGGGGGAAAAGCGGTCGTAGGAATCGAGTCCGATATCCGGTCGTGTTTCCATGGTTTCGGTCAGGAGGAATGCGCCCAGTTTGCGGGCCAGCACGGCCGGAACCGGTTCCTTGAAAAACAGCCACACATGCGCGCCATTGCCAGAGCGGGAACGTTCCGCTGCAACCGGCAGATTCAAGCGGGCACAGCTATCCATGAATGCGGCAACATCTTCGCGCCACGCCGATTTGTCGAAATCGGCGGCCAAAAAACGGCACGTTTCGTCAGGCAGCATCGGATAGACGCCCATGACAAAGTCGTGGCCCGACGCGTCCGTACCGGAAAGGTGGGCATGCACAACCTCGTCTGTGACGGGCAGTAATCGACGGTGCGGACAATCCGCGCATTTGAACGCACGCTTGTCGCACAGGCCGCGCACCCACTCGTTGGCACAGGCCGGGACATAGCCCGACTTGCCGGTCCGCCGGCTTTCGAATCGGCGCGGATAAACATCCTCCCGTCCGCGAAACAAAGACCGGAACAGTGATATTTTCGCTTCCGGCGACGCGGTTTTCTGAAGCGGTCTACGGGGCGCATTCACGGTGATTCCTCAAACGCCGACACATCGCCTTCATGACCCATAACCACATCTCGTTGCGAGAGCCGCTTCTCGAGTTGCCCGTCCATCGGGTTCTTCATCTGAAGGCTGCCGTTTTCAGGCGAGGACGTGCGCAGCAAAGTCAGCCTGTATTCGTAAGCAAATTATACCGCAAACTCGAACACACGATCCACCTTTGGGTGAGCGAATACAGAACCTATGCAAGCGTTTCCCCCGCTTTTTGTCAAGGGGCGGTAGCCGGAATCAGCAGAACGGGGCCGGGCGCGTGGCGGGCGACGTTGTGGCTGACACTGCCCAGGAAAAGCTCGCGGATCTAGCCCCGGCCTTGTGTACCCGCGCACGCGAGCTTCGCCTTCTGCTTTTCAATGCGATCTCTGCGCTCTTTGCGGTTAAAATCTTCATCACCACAGCTTGATCGGCAGTTCGTACACATACAGCAGACTGTAGTAAAGCCCGGCCAGCACAAAGATCAAGCCCGTGACGCGGCGTACCCAGGCCTCAATCTGAGTCAGACGGTCGAACGCGCTGCCCAGCCGTTGCGAGGCGAAGGCGATCAGCAGGGCGAAGACCAGAACCGGCAGCGCCGTACCGATGCCGTACAGAAGCGGCAAAACGAATAGAGACTGGTGGGATGCCGCGAGCGGGATCAGAACCCCGAAAAACAGGCCGGCCGAGACGGGACAGAACGACAAGGCGAACAGGATGCCCAGCAACGCCGCCCAGCCGATGCCGCCTTGCGCGGCACGCGCCTGCATGCCGGCGCCGACCAGCGATACGGAGGCCGTCGAGCGCCACAGTCCCAGCAACAGCATGCCGACCAGAATCAGGATCGGGCCCAGGGCCTGACTAAGGTAGCGCTGCAAAAACAGCGTGATCTCGCTGCTGGCCGTCAGGCCCGCCATGATCAGGACGCCGAGGACCAGATAGGCGACGGTGCGGCCCAGCGCGTAGAGCAGACCCGACAGCAGAACCGCGCGCATGCGGTCGACCTTGCGCGCAATAAAGCTGATGGCCGCGATGTTGGTCGCCAGCGGACAGGGGCTGATGGAGGTCAAGATGCCGAGCCATAACGCGCTCGCGATCGCCAGCCAGGTCATGCGTCATCCTTTCTGTCCAGCGCGCGCCGGATCGCCGCTCGCACATACTCGAAATATTCGTCGCGGTTGCGCACCTTGGTCCAGACTTCGTCGAGTCGCTGAAAATCCTGTTCCTTCCCGTTTTCCAGACACGACACGATCAGTGTACTCGATGCAATGTTGTAGCGCCGCGCGAAGGCCATGTCGCGCATGTAGTCCACGGAACGGAAGACCAGGCGACCCTCGGCCAGTTCGGCGGCAAACTCGCTCTCGATCAGTTCGCGGGCGTACCACTCGATCTGGTTGCATTCCGGACAGCGAAATGTCATGTGCGCCGCATACACGACCACCTGATGCGAGCGTTGCGTTTGTTCGGGTCGCTCCGTCGCTTCGGCAGCGCCCGCCGAAGCGGCCGCCGCCGGCGGCGCCGTACGGCGCCCGGCGGCAAAGCCGATGGTAACCAGCACGAAGCCCAGCAGCAGCCGGGCCGTCCATACGCGCAGTGCTTCAGTATTCATCGTCGATCCTTTTGTGTTTGGCTTGAGTAGTCCTGTTTCTCACAGTGTCACGCCGATCTTCTTCAGCCATTCCGTGATTTCTTCTTCGCTCATGACACCGGTCGATTCATGGACAAGTGTGCCGGCGGCGTCAAAAAACATGAGATGCGGAATGCCGCGAACGCCGTAGCGCGACGACAGCATGGGTTCCTGATTGACATGCACGTAGACCACATTGACCCGGTCGCCGTATTGGGCTTCGATCGCCTCGCGCGCGGGCTTCATCATCTGGCAGGGACCACAGGTGTCGGCCCCGAAACTGGCGAAGGTCGGCTTGCCGCCGGACCGCGCCTTGTCGAGCGCATTGTCCAGAACCAGAGGGGCCTGTTCCGCGACCCAGGGCGCCGACAGCGCAATGACACGGTCCTTTCCGAGTTCCCGGATGTGAACCTCGATCATGGCCTGCTGCTTCCCCTGCAGCAGATGACGCTCGATCTGCGGTTTCACCTCGGCGAGGCCGACCTCGCCGAGCATGGCGCGATTGGCCTCGTAGAAGGCGGCCGCTTCTTCGTCCGTCACGGCGACGTTGGCGGTCAGTCTGTCGAAATACTCGCGCAGCAGACGATTCTCGTCCAAGGCGGGGTTGGGGGTCTGCTGGCGCGCCTGCGCCACCAGCAAGGCGCGGGTCGCCTGCCCTTCGAGGATCACAAATGCGTTTTTGCGCATGGCTTCCCGCATGTGGTCCGGCGCCTGCGCCAGTTCCTCCTCCAAATCGCGTTTGGACAGGGAAACGCCTTCCGCCTGTAACAGTACTCCGTCCGGGAGCCGGGTCAGGCGGGCCCGGCGCAGTGCGCCGCTGGACAAGATCGGGTACACCTCGGCCAGCGTCGGCGCGTCGGCCGGTACTTCGGCCGGTACGTCGGGTGCCGGCACGGGCGCCGGGGCGGGGCTCGGAGCAGGCGTTTCCCGGGCAGACGAAGCCTTCTGCGCATCGTCCGATTTTCCGCATCCGATGATTCCCAGTGTCAGCGCCGTCATCAGCGCCATTAGCATTCGTTTCATGGTGTGGTTCCTTTCCGTATTTGTCATCATCTTACCCTTTGCGATCTTGAACAGGCCCCCATTTTTTCTTTCCGACGCCCGAGCCGCGACGCCCGACATCCCGTCAGACAGACAAACAAAGCGGCGCACCCTGCGGACGTCCTCACTGTTGTCATCGACTGGCCCGGCATGGGTCGTCCCTTCCGTTGGCCAAGCCGTTCGTCCGCCCCTCCCTATGCAAGAGGGCCGGGCAAGGGTCGGCGCAGGCCTTAGGCCAAAATCTTTTTAACGTCTTCCACGCCGAGCGCCTTGCCGGCGCTTTTGACCTGACCGTCCACGGCCAGAGCCGGGGTGCTCATTACGCCGAAGGCCATGATGTCGGTGATCTTTTCCACTTTTCCCACCGTGGCTTCGATGCCGAGCGCCTTGACGGCCTCTTCCGCATTCGCCATCAGCATTTTGCATTTCGGACAGCCGGTTCCGAGGATTTGTATTTTTTTCATGGTGGTCTCCTCCTATTCCTTGTTGATGTTTGTTTCGATCATGCCTCGTCGTTTAAGTAACCGAACTTCATCCGAATCGGCTTTTCGGATCAGGGCTCTGCCGTCCCTTCTTTTGCTATGCCAAACAAGTGACCCGCCTCGTCAGGGTCCAGATTCCCTGTGCGTCGCGCAATCTCCTTGCCTTTGCTATCGTAGAAGACCAACGCCGGGACAGACCGCACTTGATACCTGGCCGCAAGCAACGGCTCCCTCGCGGCATCCGCGTGAATCACATGCAAAGCATTCCCGTATTGCCGTTCGATCTCCTCCAGAATCCACAGCGTCATGTCCGGCCCGCAGCAGGCTCCCGAGCCGAACGCAACCAAGACGGGCTTTCCGCTCGCCCGCGCTTTGGCGATGGGATGGTCGGCCGCCCGTTTGGCCTGTTCGCGGGTCCAGCGGTCCGAAACGACGATGGTCATCCGCTTGCCCAGATGTTGAAGATACTCGTGGATAGCCTCGGCTCGCTTCTCGTTCTCGGCTTCGGCTCGAATCAGATTGTCGATCCGTCATTCCAGCATTCCTTTCTTCCAAAATCCCGTTCGCCATCCCCATCACCCCATCATAATTCCGAACGCGATTCCGCTGATCGTCGCCATGATTACGACTAGCCCGATGAAGGTCAGTGTTTTCTTCGGACCCAGAATCGAGTTGATGACCAGCATGTTCGGCAGCGACAGAGCCGGACCGGCCAGCAGCAGCGCCAGCGCCGGACCCTGACCCATGCCGCTGTCCAGCAGGCCGCGCAGAATCGGCACTTCCGTCAGGGTGGCGAAATACATCAGCGCACCCGCGACTGCGGCGAAGAAGTTGGTCCAAATCGGCCAAAACGCGTCCAGCCAGCCGGGAGCCGATCCGGAGCCGCCCAGCAAACCCAGCAGCGCGACAGGCGAATCGCCGACCAGCGCCTCGATCCAGACGTTGGGAATGATGCCCGCATCCACACTGTCCGGACTGCCCAGAAAGAAGCCGGCCGCCAAAACGCCCAGGAACAGCAGCGGCAGAATCTGCTTGGAAAACCCCCAGGTCTGGTCGCGCCACTCGCGCATCTGCGGACCCGCCAGCGAGGTCAGAACCGCCAGTCCAAGCGCACCGGAGGCGAAGGCCGCTACCGGATGCTGCGGCAGCGCCCAGGCCAAAACGGCGGGCGGCAGCGCCGCCAGCGCGATCCAAAGCGGGCGCACCCCGAAAAAACGCCACAGGCAGGCGCCGAACATGACGGCGAACAGAGCGGTCATGATCCATTTGGCGCGCCAAATCGACGTCCAGACGCCCGCCACGGGCTCGCGACCGACCACGGCGGAGGCCGGAACGACCACTTCGGCCTCTTTCCCTGCCTCGTCATGGATGCGCTTCAACACGAACGCGGCATCCGGCGCCGTTTCATCCGACGGCGCGCGAACTACCGACGCCTGAATTACCTGGCCGTCCCTGAGCTTGAACTCGCAGTCGTTGGGCCGGCCCCAGTTGGCAAACACCAGAATGCCGACCATGCTCAGGAAGTACAGCGCCGTTTGCCAGAGCGGTCGGTCGCTTTCGTCCGCCTCCAAATACACGTCCTGTGTCTGCGCCGCCTTGACGCGTTCTTCCTTGCGGAAAATAAAATGCATCAGCAGCCCGATAACCACGCTGAAGAGGACCGCGCCCACCGCGCGGGCCAACCCCAATGGCCAGCCCAGCACGCGGGCGGTCAGCACAATGGCCAGCACGTTGATGGCCGGACCGGAATAAAGAAAGGCCGCCGCCGGGCCCAGTCCGGCCCCGCGCATATAGATGCCGCCGAACAGCGGCAGTACCGTACAGGAGCAGACGGCCAGAATCGTGCCGGAAACCGAGGCGACCGAATAGGAGAGCCATTTTGGGGCCTTGGGTCCGAAATATTTCATGACCGCGTTTTGGCTGATAAAGACGCCGATGGCGCCCGCGATGAAAAAGGCGGGGACCAGGCACAGCAGGACATGCTCGCGCGCATACCACTTCGCCAGTGTGAAAGCTTCAATCAGCGCGCCCTGAAAGCGCGCGGCCTCGATCGGCAGCCAATACAGAACCGCGAACAGCCCCATCAACCCGCCCAGAATTTTCAATTCCTTTTTCCGGCCGCTATCCATGGTGGTTATCCCTTTCCGTCTTCGTTTTGTATGGTCTCCGCATGATCAACTTTCGTGTATTACGCGTGTTTCGTAGTTCAATAACTTTCCGAAGTTTTGGATTCTTTGACTAAGGGCCCGCGCAAAAACAACTTCACATTTTGGACGCAGATGCATCCCGCCCGGCTGCGTTGCGAAAACTCGAAATATCGGGAATATTCCCGTGT
>CAZYAW010000095.1:0-7466 GCA_964646045.1 uncultured Victivallales bacterium
TCCCGCCCATGAAATATTTCGAGATAACACGGGCAAGATGCCCGTGCCACAATTTGAAAGTGTGCCAAAGCATTTTCCTGCGAGGTCAGGAAGTCTGAATATGGGAAGTTTGGTAATCTTCCTTTGTCCCCTTTTTCCTGGCAGAGGCAATCCGATTGTGTTTGCATGCGCGGGCCGCCTGTGCTATAAGTGTCGCCATTGTTTGTATGTCGTGGTGGCGTACGCGGATGCACGCACGGGCGAGGGGTTATGACCGACGGAAAAGCGCGGGAAATTCGACTGCAGGGCCTGCCGATCAGCGAGGGGTACGCGGTATCCAAAGTGTGCCTTTTCAACGATCAGCGCCACAGCAATCTGCCGGTGTACCGGGTGGAAGGCAGCGGACTGGAGCGCGAAATCGAACGGGTGCAGCGCGCGCTGAGCGTGGCGGCGGAGCGTCTGGACGAGGTGCGTCGAAAAGTCGAAAAGGAGGTCGGGCGCGCCGAATCGGAAATCTTCGCGGCGCAGAAGACGATTCTCGAGGACGCCGTTCTGCGCGATGAAATCGTGGTGCGCATTCGCGCGGGCAATCTCAACGCCGAAACGGCGATCGAACAGGTGCTCAACGAATATGAAGCCCGCATTCTGAGTATCGACAATCTCTACCTGCGCGAGCGCGCATCGGATTTCGGCGAAATCAAGCGGCGCCTGCTGGATGTGCTGGGCAACATGAAGCCGTCGCTGCAATGCGGATCGGAGCAGTGCCGCCGCGGTCGCGATCGCATCGTCGTGGCCGAGGAGCTGACGCCGAGTCTGACGGTCGATATCGATATGGATCATACCGTCGGGTTCGTCACCGAGCACGGCGGCGTCAATTCGCATGCCGCCATTCTGGCGCGGGCCATGGGCATTCCGGCGGTCAGTGGACTGGCGGGCATTCGCGACCGCCTCGGCTGCGGCACGCAATTGCTGATCAACGGCTATACGGGAGAAGTGATTCTGTGGCCGTCGCGCGAGACGCTGGCGAACATGCAGCCGGAACGGGATCGCGTGGCGCATCTGCCGACGACCGAGCCGTCCGTGGCCGGTTTTTCCGTGATGGCCAATGTCAACGCCTTTTCCGACATGCGCGACACGCGCAAGATGGAGGCCGACGGCGTCGGGTTGTACCGTACGGAATTCGAGCTGCTGGTGGCCGGTCGCCTTTTTCGCGAGGAGGAGCTTTTCGAACGCTACGCGGCGGTGCTCAAGGCCCTGCCCGGTAACCCGGTCTGGTTCCGGCTGTTCGATATCGGCAGCGACAAGCGACTGCCCTTCCTGAACTTGCCGCCGGAGGAGAATCCTTCGCTGGGCTGGCGCGGCGCGCGTTTGCTGCTGGGGCGCTTCGACATTCTGCGCGTGCAGGCGCGCGCGCTGGCGCAATGTTCGGTCGGTCATCGCGTCTATGTGACCTATCCCATGATCGTGGACGTCGAGCAGTTCGTGCGGCTCAAGGCCATGTTCTGCGAAGCCGTCAAGGATTTGCCCAAGGGCGAAATATGGCACGGCGCCATGTTCGAGGTGCCTTCGGCCTGCCTGCAGGCCGAGGAACTCTATCGCGTGATCGATTTCGGCAGTGTCGGCACGAACGATCTGACCCAGTATCTTTTCGCGGTGGACCGCGATAACGATCTGGTGTCCGACGATTATCGGCCCGACCGCCCGATCTTCTGGAAGCTGCTGTCCGGCATGGCGCAGGCCGCCCGCGCGGCCGGCAAGCCCCTGTCCGTATGCGGCGAAATGGCCGGCGATCCGCGCTACACGCGAAAGTTTATGGAGGCCGGCATCCGTTCGGTGAGCGTCAGTCCGCGTCGCATCGCCGGGGTGCGCCGCGCCGCCCGTGCCGCGTTGACGGAGGCAGGGTAGAGGTTGGGAACTGAGAACTGAGAACTGAGAACTGGGAACTAAAGGAGGAGAGCCGCTATGGAAATCAAGGGCAGTCGTACGGAAAAGAATCTTCTGACCGCGTTCGCGGGGGAGTCGCAGGCGCGCAATCGCTACACCTACTATGCGTCGCGGGCCAAGAAGGACGGGTTTGTGCAGATCTCCGACATTTTTACGGAAACGGCCGACCAGGAGAAGGAGCACGCCAAGCGCCTCTTCAAGTTTCTGCAGGGCGGCGAAGTAGAGATAGTCGCCGCGTTTCCCGCCGGAACCATTGCGGGCACCGCCGACAACCTGAAGGCGGCCGCCGCCGGCGAGAGCTACGAGTGGACGGAAATGTATCCGGGCTTTGCGCAGGTGGCGCGCGAGGAGGGATTCGTCGAGATCGCGGAGGTGTTCGAGGCCATTGCCGTGGCCGAACAGCAGCACGAAAAACGCTACCTGGCGCTGGCGCGCAACATCGAGCGGGGCGAAGTCTTTCGCAAGAGCGCCGCCGTCGTCTGGCGCTGTCGCAATTGCGGATATCTGCATCAGGGGACGGAAGCGCCGAAAATGTGCCCGGCCTGCGCGCATCCGACCGCCCATTTCGAGGTGCTGGCCGAAAACTGGTAGTTGCCGGGAGAGATTTATGTATACCGCATCGTACAGCGCCGATGAAATTTTCGAAATGGCCGAGCAAATCGAACGCAACGGCGCCGCCTTCTATCGTAAGGCGGCATCGTTCGTCAACGACGCGCCGTCGCGCGATTTTCTCTTGCGGCTGGCCGAGCAGGAGGACGATCACGAACGGACGTTTGCCGCTATTCGCGCGGAAGTCGTGGCCGATAGCGGCAAGATCGCCCGCTACGACCAGGACGAAACCGTGGCCGGCTACCTGCGGGCGCTGGCCGGGCAATACGTGTTTCGCAAGGATCGGGAACCGCCGTCGTTGCTGACGGGCGGGGAGAACGTCGGTGAAGTCTTGCGCATGGCGATTGGACAGGAGAAGGATTCCATCGTCCTCTACCTCGGGTTGATGGACGCTCTGGCCGATTCCGGCGACGCGGAGCGCATCCGGCGCATTATTCGCGAAGAGCAGCGGCATCTGGCTGAACTGCTGAAAAAGCTGGCGGACGGGAAATGAAGGCCGCCGGCGAAAGCGAGAGCAGCGGATGGCTTTTCTGGACGGCGCCAAGGGTAGCCGCTTCCGCGATACGGCTCGGGCTCGGCGTTTGGCTGTCGGCCGCCGTCGGCATGGCGCAGGAGTCCGCATCTGCCGTCGCGGCGGAGCCGTCGTCGGCGGCGCCGGTGGCGGAGGCGCCCGTTGCGGTTGCGGCGGACGCCGCGGCGGGACGGGCGGCCGAAGCGCCGACCGTGGAGGCGACCCTGGCGCTTTTACGCGAATTCCAGGTGATTGGTCGGGCGGACGGGTATCTGGGGCCGGACGAGTTTGTCGTCTTCCTGGAAAAAGTCGAGGCCGGGCGCGGGATGGAAAAGGACGCCCTTGCCCGCGCCTTCGACGAGAAGCGGGGCTGGCTGGCCGCGCTGCTGATTCTGGCGCTGGGACTGGCGCTTAATTTGACGCCCTGCGTGCTGCCGATGATCCCGGTCAATTTGGCGATTATCGGGGCCGGTTCCGTCGCCGGTTCGCGCAGGCGGGGACTGGCGCTGGGCGGACTGTACGGCGCGGGGATGGCTTTGGCTTACGGCGGACTGGGTTTGCTGGTGGCGCTGGGTCTTGCGCAGTTCGGTACGCTGAACGCGCATCCGGCTTTCAATTTCGCGGTGGCCGGCGTCTTTCTGGTCCTGGCGTTGGCCATGTTCGGCGTGTTCCATCTCGATCTGACCCGTTTTCAGTCGCGGTTGGCGGTCGGCCGCGCCGCGCGCGGCCGCCTGCTGACCGCCTTTTTCATGGGGGGCGTTACCGCGCTGCTGGCCGGGGCCTGCGTGGCGCCGGTGCTCATATCCGTGCTGACGATTTCCGCGCGCCTCTATGCCGACGGGCGCACGCTCGGCCTGTTCCTGCCGTTTCTGCTCGGCCTGGCCATGGCCCTGCCCTGGCCGCTGGCCGGCGCGGGTCTTTCCTTTCTGCCCAAACCCGGCCGCTGGATGGTAGGGGTCAAAATCGCGTTCGGCGTCATTATTCTGGGCGCGGCCCTGGGATACGGCTACGAAGGCTGGCGTCTATATCGGGCGCGCCGGGCCGCCGCCGCGCCGATGTCGATGCGGGCGCCGACGGACGCCGCGCGCGACGGCGTATCGGCGAAAAACGCGGGCGTCGCGTGGTTCGAGAATATGGCGGAGGCGCTGCGGGCCGCCCGCGAGCAGGGTCGCCCGCTGTACGTGGATTGCTGGGCCACCTGGTGTATCAGTTGTCGGCGCATGCAGCGCACGACGTTTCAGGATACGCGCGTGGCCGCTAAGCTGGCGCCCTATATCGCATTGAAGTTTCAGGCCGAAGATTTGCAGGATCCCGCCATCGCGCCTTTGCTGGACGCCATGGGCGTGACCATGGGGCTGCCGGCCCATGTCGTGCTAAAACCCCTGCGGCCGTAAGAATAGGTTGGATTGTAACGGCTCAGGTAGACTCACGGTGCACGCTGAATGCGCAGCGAAAAGTAGGTCGGGCATTCCCGCCCGACCCCGAGGCGTTGGAGGGTCAGCCAGGAATGGCCGACTTACCGAGGCTTCCTGAGCAGTTACGTTGGATTTATTATGCGGAACAGGCCGCTGGCCTGTTTTGTCAATACACAAGCTGGAAGCTTGCGCTACTTTTGGCGTAACTACTCAGGTACACCTCTTCGGTTGGGGGAGAAGTATGAGCCGTATGAATTTCGCCGTTGACCGGGTCGGCGCGCCGCTGTTCGACGCGCCCGCCGAACAGCCCTTTATGGTGGAGGACGATCAGGGCGTACGGCAGGACGCCACGTTGCGTATGGGCGCCGCGCCGACGCAGACGGCGGCCTGCTTCGAAATGGCAGGGCCGCGCCGAAAGCTCTTTTTCGATCCGGCCCGCACACGGGTCGCCATGGTCACCTGCGGCGGACTGTGCCCGGGCATCAACGACGTCATTCGCGGTCTGACCATGGTGCTGTGGAACCGCTACGGCGTTCGCGACATTTGGGGCTTGCGCTACGGGTACGAAGGGCTGATTGCCGAGTACGAACACGAAGCGGTCGCCTTGACGCCCGAGCGTGTCGAGGATATCCACCAGCACGGCGGGACCATTCTGGGCTCTTCGCGCGGGCACCAGGATGTGGGACAGATGGTCGACGGTCTGATCGCTCGCGGCGTGAACATTCTCTTTACGATCGGCGGCGACGGAACGCAACGCGGCGCTCTGGCGCTGGTCGCCGAGCTGCGGCGGCGCCATGTGCCGCTGGCGGTGATCGGCCTGCCCAAGACGATCGACAACGACATTGCCTTTACGCAGCGCACCTTCGGCTTCGAGACGGCGGTGGCCATGAGTCAGGCGCCCATTGCCGGCGCCCACATGGAGGCCAAAGGCGTTCGCAACGGAATCGGACTGGTCAAGCTGATGGGGCGCGCATCGGGTTTCGTGGCGGCCTACGCTTCCCTGGCTTCCAGCGATGTCAATCTGGCGCTGGTTCCGGAGTCGCCGTTCCGGCTGGAAAAGGTGTTCGCCTATTTGGAGCAGCGCCTGCGCGAAAAGGCGCATGCCGTGGTGGTTTGCGCGGAGGGCGCGGGACAGGATCTCGTCGCGGCCGACGGCACGGACGCCTCGGGCAACCGTAAATTGGGCGATATCGGCGTGTTTCTGTCGCACGCCATTGCGCAGCGCTTTTGCGGACCCGCACTGAAGGCGACGGTCAAGTATATCGATCCCTCCTATACGATTCGCAGCGCACCCGCCAGCGCGGACGATTCGGTCTTTTGCTTTCAGTTGGCCGAAAACGCGGTGCATGCGGCCCTGTCCGGCCGCACCGGCATGGTGGTGGGCGCCTGGAACGATCATTTCGTGCATGTGCCGATGGCGCAGGCCGTGGCCGCCCGCAAGTTCATCGATCCGGCGGGCGCGTTGTGGCGCAGCGTGCTCGAGAACACGGGGCAGCCCTTCGATTTGGTCGGGTGACCAGGGTCTGCGGAGCCAAGAATGACGAACAGGGCGACGATGCTGGCGCAATTGCGCAAAACGGCGGAGGCTTTCGGAGCGCGCGCGTTCGGGATTGCGGATCTGGAACGGGTGCGGGCCGAGCCTGTCGCGGCGTTGGAGCGGGTGCCGGACTATTGCGTGCGCGCCGTGGTGGCGGGCATTCGCCTGAGCGACGCCGTCCTCGACCAAATCGAGGATCAGCCTACCCCTCTGTATTTTCATCACTATCGGCAGGCCAATTATCAGTTGGATCGCATGGCTTTCGCGCTGGCGGCCGACTTGCAGGAAGGCGGCTGGCGCTCGCTGGCCGTGCCGGCCTCGCAAATCGTGGCCCGCGACCCGATGCGCGGCATGGTTTCGCATCGGCGGCTGGGCCGCGCGGCGGGCATCGGGCATATCGGTCGCAGCGGTCTGCTGGTGCATCCGCTTTACGGCGCGCGCATGCGCTACGTTTCCGTATTGACCGACGCCGCCTTGCCGGCCTCCGATCCTTGCACCGCCGATTGCGGAAGCTGTCGCGCCTGTCTGGCGCGCTGTCCGGCCGGCGCGATCGGGGAACGGGTCGAAGATTTCGATTTGGCGGCCTGCACCCGTAAACTGACCGAGTTCACGCGCATCCCGTTCGTCGGCCAGCATATTTGCGGCGTTTGCGTACGCGCCTGCGCCGGGCGGCCGGCGGCGGTCGCGGCGCAATCCGGAGACGAACGGAAGCCGTAAAATGTTCTTTATGGATGGCTGAATGGTTGCGAATTTTGGAACCACGGAGCACACGGAGCACACGGAGAACACGGAGAACACGGAGAACACGGAACGGCGATGAGATCCGACCCGGTCAAGTTGATATGCGGCATGATCGGCGTCAATGCGGATCTTCTGCAGCGGGCGACCGCACTGTTGACGCGGCAGTACGGAGCGACGGATCTGACCAGCGCCGATTTTCCGTTTACGCAGACGGACTACTACCGGGCGGAGATGGGGGAGACGCTGATCCGCCGCTTTCTGGCCTTTCGCGAGCTGATCGAACCCGCCGCCCTTCGCGAGATCAAACGCTGCACTGGCGTGATGGAACGGGAACTGGCCGCTACGCGCACTCCCGCTCTGCGCCGCCGCGTCAATTTGGATCCCGGCTACATCGCGCCCGCCAAGCTGGTCTTGGCGAGCACCAAGGATTTTGCGCATCGCGTGGCGCTCGGGGACGGCGTCTACGCGGAAGTCACCCTCAATTTTTCACGGCAGGGCTGCCGCTTCCTCCCCTGGACCTATCCCGATTTCAGGTCCGGCCAGTACGAGCCGTTTCTGCTGGAGGCCCGCCGGATTTTGCTTAGGGTTCGCGCAAAAATAAGTTTGCAGAATTGGGCGTGTAGGCGCCCGTCCGGCCAGGCGCGAAAACGCAGGAATATTCCCGATATTTCGAGTTTTCGCAACGCAGCCGGGCGGGATGCATCTGCGTCCAAAATGTGAAGTTATTTTT
>CAZYAW010000096.1:0-3513 GCA_964646045.1 uncultured Victivallales bacterium
GACGGAACTCGCGGCATCCATGGAACTCGATTGCCGCCCGCGCCAGTTGACGGGCCGGATTCAAATCCAGCCGATTGCGTGTTCCCAGCGGGATATCCAGTACGCTCAGCGGTGTATAGCGGGGATAGACCGTCAATGGCCGGCTTGTCCAATCGGTCCGACCCCAGCGCCAGAGCCCCATCGGAAAATCGGTATCCCAACGCAGCGGCGGCAACACATAGCGTCCGCGCCGCCGCGCCTCGCCGTGACCCTGAACCGTCACGGCCTGGCCCGACGGCAGCACGGCAACCGGCGCCCGATGCAAACGAAGGTTGAGCGGATTGGGATACGGCAATGTCTCGACGACCACGTCGCAGGCCGTCCGCCGCCCTTTGTTTTCGACGCGATACCGAAGCGAAAACGGGCGGCCACACTCGACGCGCACCGGGACCTCGCTGCGCACGGCAATACGTGGACGCAACAAGCCGCCGGCAAGCATCCCGGCCGGAATCAAGGCCGTAATGGCGAACCCCAGTCGGACGGCCTGGTGGTCGACGCCAATGAAAAACAGTCCCAGCGACGGCGCGATACCGAGCACGCCCACGGCGATCAGGCGCGGGGTCGTCCAGGCATAGACCATATAGCGAATCCATGCCACAAACGGCACACGAAGACTGCCCCAGCCTTTCCGATCATGCAACCGTTCACCGATCAAGGGGAACATCAGTCGCCGTCGTTCGCGCCGCCGGCCGGTCCGTGCGCGCTTCATGCCGGCACCGGTTCCATGCTCACGATATCGGCCACCATCGCCTTGGCGGTCACGCCGCCATGTTGCGCCTTGACATCCACCAGCAGGCGATGCGCCAACACGGGTTCGGCCAGCTCACGAACATCTTCGGGGCGTACATGGTCGCGTCCGTCAAGGAACGCGCGGGCCTGAGCGCAACGCCGCAAATCGAGCGAACCGCGCGGACTGGCGCCCAACCGCAGCCGCGGTTCCCGACGCGTTCGGTCCACCAACCGCACCACATACTCGAGCACGGAATTTTCGACCGTTACCTGGCGTACCCGGCACTGCAGATCGGCCAGTGTTTCCAAATCCAAAGCCGTGTTGATCGACGCCAGCGGCTGTGCGACGGCCTGATCATGCAACACTTGCATTTCCTCTTCCCGACCAGGATATCCCAACGCCAACCGCAGACAAAAACGGTCCAACTGGGCTTCCGGCAGCGGATAGGTGCCGTTATACTCGATCGGGTTCTGGGTGGCAATGACCATGAACGGCCGGGGCAGCGCCCGAGTTTCGCCCTCGATCGACACCTGCCGTTCGGCCATCGCCTCGAGCAGGGCCGACTGCGTGCGCGGCGATGCGCGGTTGATCTCGTCGGCCAACACCACATGGGCGAACACGGGGCCTGGACGGAAGGAAAAACTGCCGTCCGACGAGCGATACACCATGCCGCCAAGGATATCGGTCGGCAACAGATCGGGGGTAAACTGGATACGCGAGAACCGCGCGCCCAACGAAAGGGCCAGGGCTTTTGCCAATGTGGTCTTGCCTGTGCCCGGCACATCCTCGATCAACACATGCCCGCCGGCCAGCAGCGCCGCCAGCAATTGCTCGATGACATCGTCCTTGCCGCGAATGGCCGCCTTGAGATTGCCGCGCAGCGCATCCATCTCGCCATTCCGGTTCCCTTCCCTGTCCGGCCCCATACGAATGCTCCTTTTACCGTAGCCGTTCACGGTTCACGGTTCACGGTTTTTCTGAACCGTGAACGCTTACATTTTACCCTATACCCGGCGCTTGAAATGCCGAATATAGGTTTACCAGTGGTCCTCGACGACAATTCTATAGAAAACCGGCGTGTTTGTCGGCACGTTCCAATCCGTATAGACGGTATGCCCGAATTGGCCCGGAATATTCTTTTCGATATTGGAGAACGCCTCTCTGGATGTCAAATTGGTGGCGCGTTCAACGCTGTACTCGCGGTTGGTCACGCTGCGCCACCATATCCGCGCTCCCGATCCCGAGGTGTCCGTCGGCTGCAAGTCGCCGGTGGTGACCGGGGCCGGCCATCTTCCGGAAAGAGGCACGAACCCTTCGTCCGCATTCCATCTCTCAATCAAATCGATGCGCAACACGCATTCGGGATCGCGGGGATCGGTCCCGGCACGCCATTCCTGCCAGACCGTATGGCCGTCGTCATCGAGATCGAGATGATCGACCGATCCGTCGGTAGGCAAGTCATAATCGCGCAGCCAGGCAAACGGTATTCCGGAAGCGGTGACCTGAGCTTCCAGAACGGTCAACTCGACAACCACTTCGCGTTCGGGATACAGCGCGTTGCTCGAAACTACGGCGATCCGGCCGGTATGGACTCCGCAGGCCAGCCCCGCCGCAGCAAACGTCACAACATGCTCGTTAGCAGGATCGTCCGCGAGCTGACCATGCGATCCGGGCGGGACGACGAGCCAATCAACAGAGTCCGCCTCCAGGCTGTATTCCAGCATTCCGCCGCCGCAATTCCAGACACGGATGACGGACGAGGTTGATTGTCCCGCTTCGACACTTTGCGCGATATGGCCCGGAGTGTACCCGATCACCGGTTCGGCGGCGCGAAAAATATTCGCGGCGGCATGAATATAGGTATGGGCGTTTTCCGCAGGCGCGTTCTTCACGCCCGCCAGCATCGGCAGCAGCGCCGCAACCGCCATAAAACGCCGCGCGGCGCTTCCCCAGGGAAAACGAGCCTGTCCGGTCCATGGAAAGAAGGCCCGGCATGCCGGCTCCCAAAAACACGCAACATTGCAGAATGGCCGCGAAATGTTCATAACGCTAGAGTGTTCCGTCCCCGATATCTGACACGCGATCATCGGTTCGGGGCGCTTCTTTATCTTCTTCGTCCTGTTTCGGAACTTCATCTTCCGCCTGTGGCGGCGGAGTCCCGCCGCCTTCCTTTTCGTGCTCCTTTTCCAGTCGGCGCCGTTGTTCCTCGCTGGGCTCGGCCACCGTATTGAAGCGCACCCGAGTCAGCAGAGCAAGGCCGGCGTGCTTGCCGGCCGTCTCGGCCCGCAACCAGAACTCGTAGCGCCGATTGGCGAACGCCGGATCTTGCGGAACACGCACAATCACCTCGACTTCGATTTGACCGGGGCCCGGTACCGTGCCCGCGACGGGATCGATGGCGACCCAGTTCCTGTCCGGGATGGGGCGATACCCTGGCATTCCGGGCTGGCCGGGTTCGATCCAATTCGGTTTCTGGATCGAAAAGCGCATCGGCAAATCTTGGGAGCCGGTGTTTTCAACACTATAGCGCGATCCGTCCGCCAACAGCAGGCGTGTCGAGTATCCGACCGGCAGATCGTGCAGAAGCACGGTCGTGAATCGGGTCCGCAGCACGCCGGCATCGCCCACCCCAGCCGACACCGACAATATCAGTGCCGCCCAAAACGCATATCGAATTGAACGGATTGGTTTTCGAAAAACCGAAAGGTTCCGCACAGCCTTATCCCACCTCTGGAGGGCGAACC
>CAZYAW010000097.1:0-7116 GCA_964646045.1 uncultured Victivallales bacterium
CGGCACATGAGCCTTCTCCCGGAGCAGGCTCCGGGTCAGAAAGCGCGTGCAGGCACGCGCACTCAAAAAAGCGCATTTCCTAACCCCGTGAACGGTTACTATGGCCGAAAGTAGCGCAAGCATCCCTGCTTGCGTAATGAGAAAAGCAGGCGAAAGCCTGTTCCGAATCCAGAATCCAGTCGTGAAATCGAGAGCGGCTGCCGGCCGGGCACGTCGGCAACCACACAGGCAACGGCGGAGCATCTCAAATCATAATTGACGGGGACGAAGGCTGACCGGATACGACGAGGCGAATTCCGAACAACACACCAGGCGATTCAGTAAAGGCCGCGGACGGCCTTTACTGAACGCCTCAACGGTGACGTTGGGGTCATCGAAATCGGGATCGGGATCGGGATCGAAGCATCATGACGCCGGGACACGAGAGGCTTGACGTTTATCGGCTATCGATATGGCGGCGATGCTCAGTCGGCTGGGCGGGAGAGGATACCAGGGTCAAGAAGAGCGCGTGGCCTATGGGAACACTGATAGCGATTTCGATCCCGATAGCGATAGCGATTTCGATTGGGATGGAGACAATAAGGAACCCCAACCAAGCGTTCCAGGCGACGCTTAACAGCGCGCGTGAACGCAGTCGTTGGCGAGAGGGCGCCCTCAGGGTCACACCGTAAAAAATGATCGGCGGCGATGACCATGGTCATAAATCTCTGGATTAAGCTTTTCTTCGTTCTAACGCCATTCTTTGCGCTCACTATGTTTCTCGGCCTCACTGAGGATCTAGAGGAGGTTCAGCGGCGAAGGCTTGCCTTGTCTGTATCCGTTGCCGTCGCTCTGATATGCCTTCTGTTGTTTTTCGCCGGTCGGCAGATCTTCTCGGTTTTCGGCATCACACTAAGCTCGTTCCGTATCGGCGCCGGAATCCTCTTGCTTTTGTCAGGCATAAACCTTGTGCATGGCAAGCCTTCGGCCACCGGACCCGCGGAAGGTGACGTTGCGGTCGTTCCTCATCGGGTTGGAATCATGGCATGCCGTCCTCCGTCGACAGAGAAAAGCGGTTGCCGTTTTTTTGTCTGGACTTGCGTCGGCGAACGGATTATCGCATGAATGGAACGCGTGAATCTGTATGCGACATAGTGTATCGACGGAGAAAACGATGACCGATCCTCTGACTCCCTACGGCAATCGGCCCATGGTGACGCCGATCGTCAACGCGGTAAACTACGAATACCAAAGCTTCGAGGTCCTGCGCCAGATCACGGACGGCGAAGTGGAGGGCTACACCTATCATCGCGACGACAACCCTACGGTGCGCGCCGTCGAAGAGCGCATCGCCGCTCTTGAGAAGGCCGAAGACTGCATCGTCTGCACGTCCGGCATGGCCGCCTGCACGCTCGTCTACCTGACCTATCTCAAGGCGGGCGACCATCTGATCCTTTTCCGCGACATCTACGGCGCGCACTACAAGGTGGCCGCCATTCTGGAACGGCTGGGCGTGGATATCTGCTGGCTGGACGCGGACCAGGCCGCGCAACTGGACCGCCATACGCAAGAGCGCACCGCCATGATTTTCGTGGAGTCGCCGACCAATCCGCTCTGCAAGACGCTGGACCTCGCCCTGTTGCGGCGCGCGGCCGACCGGGTCGGCGCCCTGCTGGTGGTGGACAATACTTTTGCGACCCCGCGGCATCAGCTCCCGCTGGAGCTGGGCGCGCACCTGGTCGTACACAGCGCCACCAAGGCGCTGGGCGGACACAACGACCTGATGGCCGGAGCGATCGCCGGTTCGAAGGCGGACTACGACCGGCTGTGGTTCACGCGCCAGGCGCTGGGCACGACCCTCGACGCCTACTCCGCCTCCCTGCTGGAACGCGGACTGAAAACCTTCGAGCTGCGCGCGGACAAAATGGCGGCCAACGCCATGGCCGTGGCGCGCTGGCTGCACGATCGGCCCGGCATCAGCCGCCTGCGCTATCCCGGCCTGCCGGACGATCCCGACCATGCCATAGCCTGCCGTCAAATGAGCGGCGGGTTCGGGGGTCTGATGGCCTTCGACGTCGGACGCACACAGGAGGACGCCAAAGCCTTTATCGCGGCCTTGCAACGCGTGGTGCATGCCGTCAGTCTGGGCGCCACGGAAAGCCTCGTTTGCATCCCGCACCTCACCACCATGCTCTACCTGCCGCCGGAACAGCGCGCCTCCTTCGGCGTAGCGCCCAACACCATACGCCTGTCGCTGGGCATCGAGCCACTCGATCTGCTGCTGGAAGACCTGCAGCAGGCCCTGGAACCCATCACGCGCCTGTAAAAGGCGGGCATTCCCGGGCCAGAACGAGAACGACTGGATTTTCTTCTTGATCCCGCCGCCGGCATTCGCTATCCATGGTCCAATCATGCGTGGGGAAGGAGAAGATTCGTGGCCACCGAAAAGCCGGAAACCCGTTACAGGCGCATTCTGCTGAAACTCAGCGGAGAGACCCTGCAAAGCGCCGACCGTCAACTGAGCATCGACCCCGATGTCGCGAACGGGATCGCCCGACGCATCAAGACCGTCGCGGAAATGGGCGCGCAAGTGGCGCTGGTCATCGGCGGCGGCAACATCTTCCGCGGCGCCAGCGGCCAGATGCGCGGAATCGACCGCACCTCCGGCGACACCATGGGCATGCTGGCCACCCTGATCAACGGCATCGCCCTGCAGAACGCGATCGAGCATACGGGTCTGGAAACGCGGCTCATGACGGCGATCGAGGCCCAAAAGGTGGCCGAGCCCTTCATTTTGCGACGCGCCCTGCGACATCTCGAAAAAGGACGCGTACTGATTTTCGGCGGCGGCACCGGAAACCCCTATTTCAGCACCGATACCGCCGCCGCTCTGCGCGCCAGCGAAATCGGAGCCGACGTGCTGCTGAAAGCCACCAAGGTGGACGGCATCTATTCCGCCGATCCCGTCACGAACCCCGCGGCCCGTCGCTATGCGACGCTGACCTACAACGAAGCCCTGCGCCAGTCGCTGAAGGTCATGGACGCCGCCGCCTTTTCGCTGTGCCGCGAAAATCGCATCCCGATCATCGTCTTCGACTTCTTCGCCCCCGACAGCGTCGAATCGGTGGTCGCCGGAAAGAACATTGGAACTCTGGTTTGCGAGAACGCCCAAACCGGCTTCTCGCATTGAAAACGGGAGGATCGCATGGATTCGCTGGACGACATTTATCTAAACACGGAAGAGCACATGGAAAAGTCGCTGGATTTCCTGCGCGAACAGTTTTCCGGCATTCGCGCCGGCAAAGCTTCGCCGGCGCTGGTCGAAAACATTAAAGTGCCCTATTACGGCGCCTTGACCCGCCTCAAGGAAATGGCTTCCATCGCCACGCCGGAACCGCGTCTGATCACCATCAACGCCTACGACCCCACCTCGCTGGGCGACATCGAAAAAGCCATTCTGGCCGCCAATATCGGCGTGACCCCCATGAACGACGGACGCGTGATTCGCATCCCCATCCCGGAACTGAGCGAAGAACGGCGCAACGAGATGACCAAAGTCGCGCGCACCATGGCCGAAGACGGCCGCATAGCGGTACGCAACGGCCGGCGCGAAGCCAACGACGCCATCCGCAAAATCCAGAAGGACGGCGCCATTACCGAAGACGAGCGCGATCAGGGCTTGAAACAGATCCAGAAAATGACGGACGAAAGCATCGCCGCCATCGACCAGTTGCTGGAACAAAAAGAGAAAAGCCTGATGACGGTGTAACTTTTTTCCGACCAAATACGTTCTTGACGGGAGCCACCGTTTTCCGTAGGTTGACGGGAATGTATGGAATCATCATGGGAGGCGCGCAATGACGGACCATCCTGACCACAAGGAAAACGACGGCTACAAGGTGTCGTCCGCACCGGACACCAACGGCGAGAACGCGACGAACCGGGACATTCCGTCCGCACGACCCGCCACGGAAACGAATGCCGATTCTTCGTCCGGTCCCGACAGCGGCGCGACCGTGCATATTCGCATTCCCAAAGCCAATGCCCAACTGATTTCGCCGCAAGGCCCGGAAGCGCCGGGCCTGGCGCCGGCTTCCGCCGACTCCGGCGGCTCGGCAACCGCCAAAAAGGAAACGTCCAAGATTCCGCTCGCGACCGCGTTGGGCAAAACGCCGACCATCCGATCCGCGCCCTTGGCGGACGGTCCCGTCAAGACCATTCGCATCCGTCCGAAATCCGCGTCGGCCCAGCCCGCGACGGCGGTCGGCGACGATACGGCGGCCCGTTCGGCGGATGCCGCAGGCGCGGAGAATGCCAAGAAAAAGACGTCGCGCATTTCACTGGATGCCGCCTTGACCTCCGAACAAAGCCTTTTCGGGGAGGCCGACGGACCGCGCCCCAAAACGATCCGACTTAAGCGGCCGGCGGCGGGCTCCACCGTAAAAGTCACGCCGCACAGCGCCAACTCGGCGCAAACGGACCGCGAAGCGCGAGAACCCGCGCGCGCGACTCTCGATGAAACGGCGCGAATCGAAATGCCGCCTGCGGCGACCGCTCCGCGCGGCGCGCCCTCGCCCACGCAGCGCCGCACCATTCGCGTCAAGCGGCCGACACAATTCGGCGGCGCGGCCCCGGTCGCGCAAGGATCCGCCGCTCGCGTCCCCTCCGTACGCGCCGGCGCCGTGGCGGCGGGCGCGCCCATGACCGTCGCCCCCGTGGCACGCGCCAAGGAACCCAATGCGGTGTTTCCGATCTTCGTGATCATGACGCTCATCGTTTCCATGGTAACGATTTACGTATTTTGCGCCCAGGCCATCGGCCCCAATTCGACCTATACGCAGTATTCCTACGCTCCGGAAGGGCCCGACCTGGGATGGCCCGGAAAAATTCAGCCCATTCGAACTCAAAACTAAGGAGACGCCATGTCGCAAGCGCTGACCGCCATTACCGACGACAACTGGAAGAGTGAAGTGCTGGAAAGCGATCTGCCCGTGCTGGCCGATTTCTGGGCCGAATGGTGCGGTCCCTGTCGGGCCATTGCGCCCGTCCTGGAAGAACTGGCCGCGGAGACGGCGGGCAAACTGAAAATCGTCAAGATCGATGTGGACAAGAACCAGGCGCTGGCCGGCGAATTCGGCATCCGCTCCATCCCCACGCTGCTGGTCTTCAAAAACGGCGCGGTTCAGGCGCAAATGATGGGCGCCATGAGCAAGGCGACGCTCAAGGAAAAGCTGGCGGATTTCCTGTGATTCGTTGCCGCCCCGGAGGCAGCGCCCTGCCGGCGGCGCCGACTGGGCGAGAGATCCTGCTCATTCTTCTCGGCGCCGCTCAGCTTCTCGCCGCCCGGCCGCTCTGCGCGGCCGATGTCGTTCATCTCGTCAACGGCCGCACGATGGAAGGCGTCTTGCGCGAGGAAACCGACCTTCATGTCGTTCTGGATGTCGGCGTCGGTTCCGTCCAGTTGGCGCGCTCCGCCATCCTGCGCATCGAACGGGCGCAAGCCGGCGAGGCCGCCCGCCTGCGCGAAGACTGGCAGCGCAAACACTGGCTGCATCCCAAATTCGTCCCCGCCGGTCTGGAAAAACTGGCTGCTGCGGCGCGGCAACTGACCGATCAACGCCGTACCGTCGCGCGTTCCACGCCGGCGAACGCGACCGAAACGGACGCGGCGCGACGCGACCGCGAACGGGAACAGCAACTGCACCAACGCATGGCCGAAGTCGCGCAAGCCATCGAATCCATCGATCCGCTGCAGGCGCGCGATCTCTACAATGCGCGCGTCGCCGAAAGCCATCGCATTCGCGCGGAACTGTCTCTGCTGGCCGACCAGGCGCGCACGCGCGCAGCGGCGCGCACGGCGGCGGCGCAACGTACGCGCGCCTATCGCGACGCCTTGCTGGCCTGTCGGGCGGAAACGGAAAAACAACGAGCGGCGCTCGCCGGCACGACCGACCCGGACGCCGCCCGCTCTTTTCTCGAACGCCTCGCGCAGCGGCTGGATCAGCTTGAAGGGGATTTCACGCTCACGGAAATCGAGACGGAAAACGAGGGCGGCGCGCTGATTGTCACGGTGGCCGTCAACGGCAAGGCCCACGGCCGCTTTGTGCTGGATACCGGAGCGGCCATGGTCACCCTGACCGAAGAGTTCGCCGACAAGCTCGGTCTCGCGTGGCGCAGCCTGCCGGTCGCTCAGGCCCGCATGGCCGACGGCTCCATGGCGGAGGCCCGCTATCTGACCCTCGCCTCGCTGCGCCTGGGCCCGGCCGAAGCCGGCCATGTGCAGGCGGCCGTGCTGTCTTCGGCCGGCCCGCGCGACACCGACGGATTGCTGGGCATGAGCTTTCTGAATCGCTTCGACATGCATCTGGACGGCGCCGCCGGCCGCATCGTATTGCGGGAGTTCAAGGCGGGTCCCGGAAACCATTGATATTCGCGAGGATTCCGCCATGAACAGTCCGCAAGAGCTTCACGCCGAGATCCGCGCCTTGCGCGCGCAATGGGGCGACGATCTGCTGATCCTGGGTCATCACTATCAGCGCGCCGCCGTTCTGGAGGAAACCGACGAACGCGGCGATTCGCTGGAGCTGGCCCGCCTGGCGGCCGCCCGTAAGCAGGCCCGGCGCATCGTTTTCTGCGGAGTCCGTTTCATGGCGGAATCGGCCGACATTCTCACGGAGGCCGATCAGGCCGTCTATATGCCGGTCCCGTCCGCCGACTGCCCCATGGCCCGCATGGCCGACGCCGACGCCATGCGGCGGGCCTGGACCGTACTGCGCGCCATGGACGGCGACCACTGGCTGCCCGTCGTGTATGTCAACAGCACGGCCGAAGTCAAGGCCTGCTGCGGCGAATGGGGCGGCAGCGCCTGTACGTCGGGCAATGCGACCGCCGTCTTCCGCTGGGCGCTGGAGCGCGGCAAGAAGATTTTCTTCCTGCCCGACGAACATTTGGGGACCAATACGGCGCACGATCTGGGCCTGCCCGACGACGCCGTATGCGTATACGATGCGCGACGGCCGAACGGCGGACTCGACTCCGCCACGCTGCGGCGGGCGCGCGTGGCGGTCTGGAAAGGCTTTTGTCTGGTGCATGCGGGCTTCACGGCGGAAGCCGTGCAGGCGGTGCGCCAACGGCGGC
>CAZYAW010000098.1:0-25368 GCA_964646045.1 uncultured Victivallales bacterium
GTAACCGTTCACGGGTGTTATCATAAGCAATGCGCGTCGAATACCGACCATTTTGAGTGCGCGTGCCTGCACGCGCTTTACGTGCCGGCGCCCGCGCCGGCGCATGAGCCTTCTCCCGGAGCAGGCTCCGGGTCAGAAAGCGCGTGCAGGCACGCGCACTCAAAAAGCGCATTTCCCAACCCCGTGAACGGTTACAGCCAAAGTATACGCCGGAGAGTAGATTGTCCGTTCATGATTCCAGACGCTATGGGATGCTACTGATTCCGAGACAAGGGTTCACGGCTCTTCGTCGAGTCCGACCAGACTGCGCAGGAAGCTGCGGGCCGAGGAGACGTAGGGGATGGGCTCGGTCATCAACAGGGCCAGTCGCCGCGCCGTGTGCCGCAAGGCGGGCAGCAGCGCGGCTTTGTAGGCGCCCCACAGATCGTCGGGATCGCGCCGCAAATGATCGAAGAACGGCTGGCGCAGATGTTCGGGCACTTCGCATTGGCGGCGGGCGCTGTTTTCGCCCATGGCCGCCGCGTACAGGTCGCGCGCGCCGTCGATGTGTCGGCGATAGAAGCGCAGGGCGCCGGGCGGGACGGCGGCAAAATCGGCATGGCGAGTGGCCTCCATGGCCTCGTCGCGCCAGCGATTCGCTTCGCGGATCAGGTTGAGCCGTATGGCGTAATGCGGGAACTGCCGGCCGAAGAAGCCATGGGTCGGGCAGGGGGCCTCCGCCCGGGCGAGGCGCACCAGGCCGATGCGGGTGTCCAGCCGTTCGAGGCGGCACGCGGCGCCGAGAAAGTCGCGCGTGCCCAGGCGGGCGTATTCTTCGAGTCGCGCCGCCTGAACGAACTGCGTGGCGGCCCGGTCCAGTTCCCCCCAGGTTGCCACACCCACGCGGTTAAGGAACTGACGCGCTCTTTCGGGGGCCGCATACCCGTAGCCGCGCTGCATTTGCCGGCAAAATCCTGCGCGGGTCTCCGGCTCGCGTCGCGTATCGTGACGCCGGGCGTTGAGGAATCCGATGCAGTCGTTGGCGAGGCGGGTGACGAGGCTCATGGCGCGAACTCCAAAAACACGAAAACTCCAGGCTTCCCGGCGCGGCGGACGGCGCCGGTCGCGGTTACATGGCCACTTTCACTTTCGTCTGGCTGGGCGCGGACTGCAAGCCGGCCGGCATGTTGGCGTTGCTGCCGTTGTGTCCCGTCATGGCCGTATGGTACACGATCTTCTTTTTTTGCGCTTTCACCTTCGAGCTGGCCTTTTTCCAGACAATCTGGTTCATGTTGACGTTGGAGACCATGCCCCCCAGGGTGCCGGCCTCGTCGCCCATGGAGCGCGATATTTTCGAGCTTTTGGTCACGACCGGTCGACGGCAGAATTTGACTTTCGTGCTGGTTCCCGACGCCTGCGCGACCTGTCCGATATTCGGAAAGGGGGTCGGGACCGGCGGCGCCGGCGGCGCCGGCACTTTGCATACGTCGGTGGGACCGGTGGTCATGGCCTGACCGCCCCCCGTGGTCGAGGCCGACATCGTTACGCCGGGCATGGCAAACCTCCTTATCCCAGATGAATGCTTTCGCCGTCCACGCTGACATGCTTTTCGGCACGCAAGCGCAGATGGGCGGACTTGACATGGCAGGTTCCGTCCACCACGGTGCGGGAACGGCCGGCCCGCGTCTGCAGCAATCCCTCGACGCGATGGAACATGTCCCGCGCTTTCTGCACGAGGGTCGTGGCGCTGGTTTCGAGGTGGCGCGCGGTCATGGTCGCGGTGTCGGCGCTGCCGGCAAAATCGCGGGTGGCGACCCGCATGTCCCGAGCGGAGATGTGGCCGCGCTCGGCCACGCAGTCCAGTGCGGGACTGGCCAGGCGTATTTTCTCTTCGTTCATGCACAGCAGGCTGGCCATCCGGCGCAGGCCGTTTGCCACGCGCAATCGTATGCCCACGCCGCTTTGCACTTCAACGGACTCGGCTGCCTGCAGCCGAATGCTGCGTCCGGCCACGACGTTGACGTCGCCCTGTTGCGCGCAGAGTTCGAGATCGCCGGTCGGCGCCAGAATGCGGCTGCGTCCCGTGGCGGCGTCGTATTCGAAAATCAGTTCGCCTTTTTCACTGCGCAGTTCCAGTACGTCGCCGCGGCGGCCCCGGCGGCGGCCGGCCACCGCGCCATTGCTCAAGGCCAGCCGCTGCGTGTGGTGGCGCGTCTTTCTCGCTGTATCGATCATCGCGTATTCCTCCTTCATTGGAAAGCGGCATTAAAGGGTTCATCGGGACGGGGCGGACGCCAGCTTTCGGCGGCCGCCAAATCCGCGTCCGTTTGTTTCAGACCTTTTTTGCGGGCGCCCGCCCATTGCGTGGCGCGGGTTTCGCTGCGATGGAAGAGGGCCTGCTGCAAGTCCGTGCGGCGGAGATCGGCCTCCGACAAGTCGGCATGGGAAAAGTCGCCGTAGGGCATGGCGGCGCCGGTGAAGACGGCGCCCCGGCAGTCGGCCGCGTCGAATTCCGCCCGATCCAGGCGCGCGCCGCTCAGGTCGGCGCCGCTCAGGCGGGCGTTCCCGAAGCGGCAGCCGCGCAGATCGGCGCCGTGGAACGTCGCTTGCGTCATATCCGCTCCGCACAGGTTGCCCCGGCGTATGCGGGCCGCCTGAAAAGACGCGCCGGCCAGACAGGCGTTCTCGAAGGCGGCCTGGAAACAGTCGGTTCGCTCCAGGTGCGCGCCGCGCAGATTGGCGCCTTTGAAATCGGAATTCGGGAACTCGCATCCGGTCAGATTCATGTTTTCGAAGCAGGCGTCCTCAAAGCCGCAGGTGTCGAAGCGGGTCGCGCCTATCGTGATCGCGGTGAAATCGACTTGGCTGAAATCGGTGAAACGTATGCGGGCGTGATCCAGAATCAGGCCGTCCAGTTTGGCGTCGTCCAGGCTGCAGGCGTTCATGGCGGTGCGGCGCAAGACGGCGCCGCGCAGGTCGGCTCCGGACAGCGTGGCGCCCTCCAGTTGCGCTTGGGTGAAATCGGCCTCGCGCAGATCGGAGGCGCTGCCGTCGCTTCCGATCCAGCGGCTTTCGGCAAAGCAAACGCCTTTCAGTTTGCAATGATCGAAAACCGCGTCGGTCAGGTCCTGTCCGCGAAAATCGGCGCCGTCCAAAACGCAGTTCCTGAATTCCGCGCCGATCAGCCGGGTGTCGCGGAACAGGGCGCCCGTCAGATCGGTGTCGGAAAAGTCGGCGTGGTCGAGATGCCGGGCCGAAAAATCCGTTTCCCGCATGGAACAGTTGCGGAAACGGCATTGCGACAGGCGCTCGGGCCACGCGCTGTCGTGCAAGTCGACCTCCTCGAAAGCGGCGCCGACCAGATCGGCGCGGCGCAGATCGCAGGCGGGCAGGCTGGTTTTGCGGAACGTGGCGTTTTGCATGACGGCGCCATCGAACGAGGAATCGGCGATGACGCCGCCGTCGCATTGAATCTTGTTCAGCACGGCTCCCGTAAAATCGCATGCGGCCATCTTGCAGTCCCGTAGCGTTGCGCCGGTTGCCCGGACGTTCTTGAAAACACTGTCGTCGGCCGACACATCGACGAGCAGGGCGCCTTCGAGGCACGCCTGCGAAAAATCCGTTTGCCGCGTCCACTGGGGGATTTTGCGCAGCCCATGCACTCCCGCCTGCTGCATCATGCTCAGCGCGGGCGCTTCCAGGTCCAGGTCGGCCAGCGGCACATCGACGTTGTCGGCCGTCAGGGCGGCCTCGGTGGCGCCGAGAAAGACGGCCCCGCGCAGACAGGCGGCGACAAAGCGCGTGCCGTGCAGATCGCAGCCCATAATGGTCGCGTTCTCCAGATCGGCGTCGGTCAGGTCGGCCTCGGCCAGATCGCAGGCCGTCAGCGTGGCGTTGCGCAGATTGACGCCGCGCAGATTGGCCTTGCGTAAACGGACTTTGGAGAGGGTGACGCCCGCGAACGATTTCCCGCGCAGATCGGCCCCGCTCCAGTCGCGGTCGGCGATGGAGAACTCGTCCATCAGGTCCGGATCGTCCAAGCGCTTGCGTATGTCGTCTGCACTGATGAAGGACATGCTGCGTTTCCTGTTCAGGCCAGTTTCGTCATCTTCAGGTTGGCCAGCTTCAGATTCGTTTGCTCCATGACGGCATGGAGCAATTCCGCGCCGTACAAGTTCGATCCGCTCAGATCGGCGTCGGTCAGGTCGGCCTCTTCCAGGCTGCCCTGGAAAAGATTCGCCGCTTGCATGCGAACCTTTTTCAGCGAGGCTTTCGCGAACACGGCGCCGCGCGCGTCCGCGGCGTCCAGCAGGGCCGCATCCAGTTGCGCCCGGCCGAAATCGGCGCCCGCCAGTTCGGCCCCCGTGAAATCGGCCCGCAAGAGCGTCGCCCCCTCCCATACCGAGCCCTGCGCGTGGGCCTGCCGGAAGGACGCGTCCGGCAAAGCGCAGCCGGAGAAGTCGGCGTCGGTCGGCGTCGCGCCGGACAGGTTGGCGCCGGCGCCGCGCGCACCGGCGAAGAGTCCTTCGGTGAGGGTCGCGTTTTGCAAATCCGTACGGTCGAGTATGGCGTCCGAGAAATCGGCGGACGCCATTTGACAGCCGCTCATCCTGGCATCCGTCAGGTCGGCCTCGGCGAAGACGGCGCCCTTGCCGGTCATTCCGCTCATGTCGGCGCCGACGGCGCGGACGCCTTCGAAGACGGCGCCGTGCGCGTCGGCCGCGCCCAGTGCGGCCTGTTCCAGGTTCGCGCGCGTGAAATCGGCATCCTTCAGGTTGGCGCGGAGCAGGCGGCTGCCGCGCAGGCAGGCGCCGGACAAGTTGGCGCCTTCGAGATCGGCGCCGGACAGGTCGCTTCCGCTCAAGTCCACGTCTTGCAGGAGGGCGCCGGCCAGGCCGGCGTTGACCAGGGCGGCCCGCGAGAGGTCGAGGCCCCGCAAATCCTTGTCGGCCAGCGATTCGCCTTTGGCGACGGCCGCCAGAACGCTTGCGCGTGTCAGTTCGGATTTTTCCGAGGGCATCGCGAGGCCCCATTTTTTCAGCAGGGCGTCCTGCTCGATTTTCGCCTGGGCACGAGCCTCTTCCATAGTCTTGTCGGGATCCAGTCCGGCGTCGGCGAGAGCCTTGCGCATGTTCTTTTCCGCGTTGGCGAGCTGCGCATCGGCCTCGGCCAGGGCCGTCGTCGTGGCGGGGTCGTCCTGCTCCGGCACGCGTGCCGGTTCGGGTTCCGGTTCGTCCGCCTGCGCGGCGGCCGCTTGAGCGCCGCGCAGCGTCTGTTCCCATTCCGCGGCGCTGCGCGCGGGACCGTCCGTCGGCTCGCCGACGACATAGATCTCCTGGACGCCCTCGAAACCCGCGGCCGTCCCCGGCCCGTGGCCCCGCCACACCAGCGCCACTTGCTCGGCGTCCATGTCGGCCCACAGCGTATCGAGCCGCATGGGCGCTTCGATCCAGGGCGGGGCGGATGCCGTCGGTTCGGCGGTCGTGCGCAGAAAACAGCGTACGCGCGTGCCCGGCAGCCGGGCGCGGTAGCGAGCGTGGACGGGGTGCAGGTTTTCGAAAAAGAGGGGTTCGTCGCCGGTTAGGAAACCGTCCAGTTGCTGATCGGGCGGCGCGGCGTTGAAAAAGGACCAGTCGAAATCCACTGGCAGACACGGCCAGCGTTTCTTGAGCCAGTCCGCCTTGTAGGTGCCGGTCTTTTCGCGACGGGGCGGCCAGGAGTCGTGCAGCGGGCCAAAGCCGACGGGCCGGTTGGCCGTGCCGTGCGCGCTCGACAGGGCCTCGGGCGGTTCCATGAGGGGGAGGGGGCGTCGCGCGCCGTGCGGGCCTCCGATTTTTTCACGGCCCCGTCCGATCGGGTTCGGCTGGAAACCCGGCCCGCCATAGCTGTTCTCGTAGCGCAGTTCGACGGACGAGAACGGCTCCGGTTCCGTGGCCGTCGGCAGCAGGCCGAAGACGTGTTCCCAATGACGCGCGCCAAAGACCAGTACGGATTTTTCGAACGTGCCGACGCCGATCGTCGCCTTGCACATCGGGGCCGGCGTATTCTGCGGAGCGTGACAGGTTCCGGCCAGCAGAATATCGGCCTGCGGTTTGGCGAAGGCGAAATCCGAGGGATAGCGGATGCTCTGCGGCAGGTCGTCGTCCACGTCGGGGTAGGGCTCGTCGCCCGTTGGCGGGCGCTGTTCCGCGGCGGGTACGGCCACGCCGTCCGGCGTCAGATCGAAGGTCCCCTTGACGATCAGGGTCAGACGCCAGCGGCCGGGATCGGCTTCCCAGGGCGTCAGGGCGAACTCGAACGGAGTTTGGTTCAGGAATTCCATTATTTTGCCGTAAATCGTTTAGCGCCTGAGTCTCATGCAAAAATATCTTCCAAATGCGGCAGGGGCGTTTTATCCGTGTTTCAAGGCAGAGAATCGTTTGCGCGAAGACGCTGCTCGCGGAAAGTTTCCCATATAGCAAGGTGTTGTCGTATCCTCTAGTCCGCCTGAATGTTTGCACCACGCACTTTGCCGTCCGCCACCATGTCCCCTTTGATCTTAACATTGCCGTCTAGAATAATGTTGGCGCATTCGACCGTAAGCTTGGGAGTTTTGATGCGGATATCGGAAGAGTCGATAAGTATAAAATTGTCTCCGGCATTGATGCGGACAACGTTGTCGGAATCAATATGGATGTTCGGCGCCTTGCGATGAATCTGCTGGCCGGCTTCCAGTTTGTCGAAAAGTTTGGTTTTCGACATTTTGCCTCGAACATTGTCGCTTTTCTCAAATGCCATATTGACCGATATTTTCCCGCCAATCAGCGTTTCATGAAACAGACCGACTTTTGTCTCGGACTTCAGTCCAAGGTAAAGCTCCTGTGCCATACCCAGAGTCCATTTTCTTTCGTCTGTCATGTTCCACCAGTCTTTGGGGCCGTTAACGGTTTCGGTCTTTTTTCCTCCAATGTTGATCGTTACATCACCTCGAATGCCGTCGGAAACATTGCCGTGGACGCTCAGAGCTGTATTTCCCCGAACCGTTTTCGATACGTTTCGCACCACATTGGCTTCGACATTGCCGTCGACGGTGTCCGTGCGGTTTCCCTTGACCTGCGTGACCTGGTGGCCGTCGGTATTCATAAAGAGGTTGCCGCCTTCCTCTGCGGCGCCGAGTGTAAGCGTCGTGTTCTCCGTAGGCGAGAAGAGGCGCAACTGTTGCGGTCCGGCTCCTTCCATATTTATTTCGTTGCTGCCGTGATCGCGCAGGATGGTCTTGGTTTTTTCGCCCGGCAGCGCCAGAGGCGGCATATTGGCGGCATTGTACACGCGGCCCGTGACGATGGGGCGGTCCGGGTCGCCTTCGAGATACTGCACCACGACCTCGTCGCCGACGCGCGGGACGTCCATGCCCCCGTAGCCCTGGCCGGCATGCGCCTGCGCGACGCGGATCCAGCAGGAGCTGTTGCGGTCGGCGGCGCCGTGGCGGTCCCACGGAAACTGAACTTTGACCCGTCCGTACTTGTCGGTATCCACTTCGCCTTCCCCGACCACCTTGGCCGTTTGCGGACCCTGGATGACGGGTTTGGCCGTGACGCGCAGCGGCCGGAACGGGACGGAGGAGTCGATCGCGGTCAGGCTGCAGGCGAACGTCTCTTCGTCGTCCTCGCTTTCCCCGGACTCGAAGGCGCCGGCGCGTATGCGATAGGCGGCGGATACGATCAGGTATTCGATGGCGTCGCGACTGCGCGGCGGGGCCTCCAGGGTGAAGGTGTGGCCGGCCGCCAGTCCGCGGGCGTCGCCTTCGCCCAGGTACACTTCGCCGCGCGCCCGCAGTTCTTCCGCTCGTACGCGGGCGTAGCGTTCGCCGTCGGCGGCGTGATTGACATAGTCGTCGCGATATTCGTCCGTGTAGGCGCCGGGATAGTCGAACAGCTCCGATCCGCTTTTGACGAACGCGCTCTCGTTGGAAGCCTGCTGCACTACGGGCGTCGGATTCTGAAAGTCGAAATCGCCCAGGGCAATGCTCCCCGTTTGCACTTCGCGCTCCACGACCCAGTCGTAAATGCCTTCGCCGGCCGGACCGGAGCGGGCGGCGGAGAAGGGAATGGTGTCGTACTCCTCATAGGGTTCGTGACTGCCCGGCGAATCGCAGAGGATCATCTTGTGCGCGCCGTCTTCATGCGCGAAGTAGTAGTAGATGCCTTCCTGCTCCATAAGCCGGCTGATGAAGTCGAAATCGGTTTCGCGATACTGAACGCAAAATTCCAGTTCGCGATAGAGCGAGAGATCGAGGCGTTTTTCGTATTCGATTTCGTTGCGTTCCAGTACGTCGAAGATCACGTCCGCCAGGGTCGCGAAGTTCTGGCGCTGATAGATGCGGCAATCCGATTTGCGGGTCAGGAACCACAGCTTGGGCACGACGGTGGCCTCGTAGCGGGCCTGCGCGCCTTCCCGGCCGGTCTGCACGAAACGCGCGACGACGCCGTGAAAGTGGCGCGTGCCCTGGTCGGGCAGGTCGAGGGTTACGGTGATTTCCCGGTTGAGCACATCGGCGAACTCGATCTCCTCGGCGGTTCCGACGAAGTTCAGCGTGTAGCGGAACAACCGACCCAACTGTTCCTTGCCCTGGAACGACTGCAGAGCCAGCGCGTCCGCGTCCAGTTGCGTGCCCGTATAGCGTAGCGTGCGGTTCTCGCTCATAATCGGCCATACCTTCTTTCTGCTCTTCGCTGCGTTTTCGGAATCTATTCGAACTGGTAGGCGAGGGTTCCGTCCTTCTCCGCGACATGGACTCTGGCGATCTTGCGTCCTTCCGCCAGGCGCGTGAGGAATTCGCCGCTGATGGCCGGCAGCAAATGATGCGTGAGCACGGCGTCCACGGCGCGCGCGCCGCTCTCCTGCTCCGTGCAGCGCTCGGCGATGCGCCGGATCACGCCGTCGTCGTAGGTGAACGGCACCGCGTGGTTTTCCAGAATGCGCCGTTCGATACGCTTCAACTGCAGGCGAATGATGGCCTGCAGCATGGCGTCGTCGATCGGGTTGTACGGCACCACCACGACGCGGCCCAGCAGGGCGGCGGGGAAGACCTTGAGCAGGGGTGCGCGCAGGGCCTGGGCCACGCCCTCCGGTTCGGGCTTGAGATCGGGGTCCTTGCACAGGTTCATGATCAGGTCGCTGCCCACGTTGCTGGTGAGCAGAATGATGGTGTTTTTGAAGTCGATCAGGCGGCCTTCGCCGTCTTCCATCATGCCCTTGTCGAAGACCTGGAAGAAGATTTCATGCACATCGCTGTGGGCTTTCTCCACCTCGTCCAGCAGCACGATGCTGTAGGGCCGGCGTCGGACGGCTTCGGTCAGGATGCCGCCTTCGCCGTAGCCCACGTAGCCCGGAGGCGCGCCCTTGAGCGTCGAGACGGTGTGGGCCTCCTGGAACTCGCTCATGTTGATGGTAATGACATTCTGTTCGCCGCCGTACAGCACGTCCGCCAGCGCCAGCGCGGTCTCCGTCTTGCCCACGCCGCTGGGGCCGGCCAGCAGGAAGACGCCGATCGGCCGCCCCGGATTGTCGAGGCGGGCGCGCGAGGTGCGGATGCGCCGGGCGATGGCCTCCAGGGCGTGACGCTGTCCGATGACGCGCTGTTCGAGCGTGTCGGCCAGTTTGAGGACCGCCGCGATTTCGTTTTTGACCATGCGGCCCACGGGGATGCCGGTCCAGTCGGCCACCACGGAAGCGACGGCCTGGGCGGTGACGCAGGGCAGAATCAGAGGCGTTTCGCCCTGGATTTTCTCCAGTTCCGCTTGACGTTTTTTAAGTTCCGTCAGCATTTTGCCGCGTTCCGCCGCCGTTGGCGCCGTCGTCGGCGCCGGCGCCTCGGCGGGAGCCGTTGCGCCGTCCGGCGCCGCAGGCGCCGTTTCGGCGAGGGCGGGAGCGGGGGCGTCGGCGGTCTGTTCTTCGTTGCGCAGCGCGGCTCGCAGTTCCAGGATGCGCGCGACCAGTTTCTTCTCCTTTTCCCAGTCGGATTCCCGCCGCGCGCGATCTTTCTCCAGCGTTTTGAGTTCGGCCTGAATCGTTTTGCGTCGCGCGGCATGTTCCATGCCGACGTTCTCTTCACGGTCCAGAATGTCCTGTTCGGTTTTCAGGGCGTCGATGCGGCGGCGCACATCCTCCACGGCCGCCGGGACGGCGTACTGGCCCACGGCCACGCGCGCGCAGGCGGTATCGAGCAGGCTGACGGCCTTGTCCGGCAGTTGGCGGTCCGGGATGTAGCGATGCGACAACTGCACGGCCGTTTCCAGGGCTTCGTCCAGAATCTGCACCCGATGATGCTTCTCCTGCGCCGCGGCCAGTCCGCGCAGCATCAGAACGGCT
The DNA here is from genome assembly GCA_964646045.1 of uncultured Victivallales bacterium. Classification (GTDB taxonomy): domain Bacteria; phylum Verrucomicrobiota; class Kiritimatiellia; order UBA8416; family SLMC01; genus CAZYAW01. The sequence continues at coordinate 10,330 of CAZYAW010000098.1, forward strand.
TTCGCTTCGGAGGGTTCCTCCACTTTCACCACCTGGAAACGGCGGGTGAGGGCCGGATCCTTTTCGATGTATTTCTTGTATTCCGCCCAGGTGGTCGCGGCGATGGTGCGCAGCGTGCCGCGCGCCAGCGCCGGCTTCAGCAAATTGGCGGCGTCGCCGGAGCCGGCGGCGCCGCCCGCTCCGATCAGGGTGTGCGCTTCGTCGATGAACAGAATGATCGGTTCGGGGGACGACTGCACTTCCTCGATGATTTGCCGCAGTCGATTCTCGAATTCGCCTTTCATGCTGGCGCCCGCCTGCAGCAGGCCGAGGTCCAGGGTCAGGACCGCGACGTTTTGCAGCGGGGGCGGCACGTCGCCGGTCGCGATGCGCTGGGCGAACCCCTCGACGACGGCGGTCTTTCCGACGCCGGCTTCGCCGGTCAGGATCGGATTGTTCTGGCGGCGCCGCATCAGAATGTCCACCATCTGGCGCACTTCGTCGTCGCGTCCCAGAATGGGGTCCAGATCGCCGCGCCGCGCGCGCTCGGTCAGATCGACCGCGTATTTTTTGAGCGCCTCCTGGCGGCCCATGGCGGCGGGTGCTGACGCCGCGCCGGGCTCGCCGCCGGTCGCCGCCGCCTCGCCCGCGCCCGATCCGTCGTGGGCCGCCAGGGCGTCCTCGGGCGATCCGCCGACCAGGTCGGCAAAACGGTCGGTGAGCGCTTCCAGTTTGATTTTGGCGAATTCCCCGGAAATGTTCAGCAGCACGTGTTTCAGGGCGGACGTCTTGAGAATGCCGACCACGAGATGTCCGCTGCGCACCTTGTGATCGCCGAAAAGCAGACTGCCGTACACCCAGCCGCGTTCGACGGTTTCTTCCAGATGCGGCGAAAAATCCATAATGGCCGTGGCCCCGCGCGGCAGCGCGTCGAGCGCGCGGGTCAGATCCGCCGCGAGGCGGGACGGGTTGATTTCGAAGTTGCGCACGATGCGATGCAGATCCGAATCCGGCAACTGCAGAATCTGCTGGATCCAGTGCGCCAGTTCGACGTAGGGGTTGCCGCGCATTTTGCAGAGGACCGTGGCGCTTTCCAGCGCCTTGTATCCCAGTTCGTTCAGTTTGCCGAAAAGCGCTGTTCGATTGATTTCCGCCATAACGTCTATCTCCTGGTAGGGGTGGTTTCCGTTGCGGCTCGGCGCGCGGGCGCCGCCGCTTTTTCACGGGTATTTCGTTGGCCGACCGCTTGCGCGGCGGTGTCGGAACGTACAGACACATCGGCTCGATCGCGGGTTTCCGGCTGCGAGCGCGTCCAGGCGGTCCAGCCCAGCTCGCCGCAGCGGCCCAGGCAGAGGCGCGGCGTCTCCTCGCGTCGCAGGATCAGTTGCGCCTCCCAGGCCAGCGTGTCGCCGGCGTAGTTGCGAATCCAGTCGCGCAGTCGGCGGCTGCCGGGACGACCGGGCAGCAGGTTTTCGTATTCGGCGGCCGACATCGGTCCCAGGCGCAGCCGGAACTTGTGGCCGCAGCAGAAGGCCCGTTCGCCGGTCATGGCGTCGATCCCCAGTAGGCCGGTATCCCGCGACGCGCCCAGGCGCCAGCGGTAGCGGTCGGGCACCTCCATCCATTCGCCCGTGAATTCCTCCATGGCGACGGGCATGGCGAAGTCCTCTGCGAGAATCGCGCGCAAACCTTCCGCGTTGCGGACCGGTCCCATCAGGCGGCCGGCAAAGAAAAGTTTGGCCTGGTCGGGCACGGCGTCGCCGTTGCGCTGGGCGTCCGTGCCGTAGCCGAGCAGGCTGGCGACATAGAAGGACAGTCGGCTGTCCTCGCCGCGATCAGCGTGCAGGGCCGGCTGATGCGCGGCCCAGGCCCGAAAGAAAAGCGACAGCAGACGATGATGAAACAGGTCGAGAAAGGCGGACAGGGTGGGGTCGGCATGGTTGCGTCGCCGGTCGTGCGCGTATTCCGTCAGGTGCAGGGGCAGGGGTCCGTTGGGTCCGAACAGCCCGAACCCGAATTGAGTCAGGCGGGGCGGGGCGCTGTCGTCCCCGGCGTGAAAATTATCGATGGAGCCGGGCGCGAATCCCAGCGATGGCGTCTGGCCGAAACGCACGGGGTCGTCGGTCGGCCGGCGCGTGGCTCCGATCGGCGGTTTTTCGGGAAAGGCGCATTGCAGGAGGCGCAGCGCCTCGAAGAGATCGTATTCCCGCGCCGACTGTTCCAGACGCCGCATCAAAGGGTCCGCAGATTGCCCGTTCGTATCGGCCATCGCATGATTTCTCCGCGATCCGTCGTGCGGATCGCCGTTTCGGTGAAGGTGTTAATGGAAACGTAGCGCGCGAAAAAGCGTTCCAGCACGGCGCCCAGCAGGAAAGCGCCGGCGCCTTGGAAGGCGGCGTCCTCGAACTCCACGGTTACCTCCAGTCCGCGCAGAAAGACCGGCTGACGCTGCAGCAGAACGCGGCGCACCACCGGTTGGCTGACCACGCTTTTGAGACCGTCGATTTGACGTCGCGCGCCGGGATCGGAGGCCGGCGCGTAGAGCCCGAGGATGTCGCGCAGCGCGGCGGCGCCCTGGCCGGCTTCGCGGTCGGCCAGCGAGAGGTAGTTGAGCGAGAGATGGCTGACGAGGCGCCAGGCGGTTTCGCCCTGCGCCGCCGAAGGGCGCGGCGGGGTGGGGCCGGCCACGCAGGATACGGCGGCGACCGGAGCGCTGGTTTCCAGCGTGAAATCGCCGTCCGGCCGACCGAGTGTCATTTGCAGCGGCAAGTCGCGGTTCGTACACAGTGTCGAGACGGACAACTGCCGCAAATCGGCGGAGTAGGGCGGGTGACGGGCGTCGGAAAGCGAAACGAAGACTTCGCTGCCCGCATAGCTGGTGCGGCGGCCAAAGCGCGTCTCGCGCTCGGAAGTCATGCGCGGTTCGCGGTTGACACTGAAAAAAGCGCTGTCGCGGGCGGCGGCGTCGGACGCCACGCCGCTGCCGTAGAAGGGCCGAAAGGGCTGCTCCTCGTCCGAGCGCAATCCGTGACCGGTAACGCGGTTGACCTGATAGACTTCGAAATCGAGGGGGCGCGTACGATCGGGAACGACGTGATACTCCGGAGACTTGCCGGTCAGTTCGATGCGGTCGGCGCGTTTGGGGAACAAATTGACGGCCGGCACGCAATGAAGGGCGAAATTGGACCGGTCCATGCGGTTTTCCATCTCGGGATCCGCCTGGTCCAGAACCACGATCAGGTCCAGTTCGGTATCTTCGCAGGAGCGGACGCCCGCCGCGAGCCGCTGGAATTCCACGAAGAGAAAGCGTTGCGGGAACGCGAAGTACTCGTGCAAATAGCGATAGCCCTGGAAGGAACGGGCCAGACGCGGCAGCAGGGCTTCATCCTCGTCGAAGCCCGCGGGCTGGACGGCTTCGCGCGGCAGAACGGAACGCCAGTCGCGCGGCGAGCGCACGGACTGCAGGATCAGTCGGGAGCCGTGTCCGACGATTTGCTCGTACAGCCGATAGGGAATTTCGTCCGTACCGCGCAGGAAGACGGGCAGGCGATCCAGCGGAAGCTGTCGCAGCGGGATGTCGCCCTGGGTTCGCAGCCGCAAGCGCAAACAGGCGCGCGCCGACAGGTCGGACGGGATTTCCAGCAGGGAAAGGTCGCGGGTATGGTAGGCGGCTTGCGCGATTTCGATGGGCCAGAGGGTCAGGGGCCGGCCGGTGCGGTACTCGCAGGCGGTACGTTCGCCGGGCGCGATTTTGCCGCGCAGCGCCGTTTCGCGCGGCAAGGTCAGTCCCTTGACCAGCGTCGCCGCCTGCGACGGGTCGGGTCGCAACTGCGCGATCAGCATGGAAGGAGTCGGCGCCAGGCAGTGCGGATAGACGGTTTCAAGCAGGGCCTGGGTGAGGCGTGGAAATTCGGCGTCGAGCTTGAGATGAATGCGCGCGGTGAGAAACGCGAACCCTTCGAGCAGCCGCTCCACGTAGGGATCGGCGCAGGCGAACTCGTCCAGCGCCAGGCGTCCGGCAATTTTGGGATACATGCGCGCGAACTCGCCCGACAGTTCGCGCATATATTGCAGTTCGCGATTGTAATGCTGCAACAGGCGGTTATCCATTCCCGCTCCCGATCAGGTCGCAGTGTCCGGTTTCCAGATCGACTCGTGTTTTGACAAACAGATTGTCCGGCAGCGGCTGCGCCCAGAGCGTACCGCGAATTTCGAAGGTGATGGCGTTGTGCGCGACTCGGCCCGTTTCGACCGTACATTTGACCGAGAGCGACGAGGGCACGATGCGCGGCTCGAACTTCTCCACGGCGCGGGCGATGGTGCGTTCGGTTTCGGCCGGATCGATGCCGGCCGCCGTCAGCCCGCTCAGGTCGCGGATGCCGAAGTTGAGGACGGAATCGGCGGCGGCGCGGGTTTCGTAGATTTCGTCGCCGGCCGGCCGCGCGCCGGCATTGAGCAGCCAGCCCAGATCGCGCAGCACGGCCTGACGGTACTGCCGCATCGAGACGACACGCTGCTCCCGACTTTCCTGCTTCTGCTGCGGTCGCTCGTCGGTGAGTCGATCCAGCAGGCAGGGCTGGAGCCGTTCAGATGGGGTCAGTTCCGCCATGATTATCCGTTCGGTCGATATGCGACGCGTCCGATCAGTCTTCCTGCGGCTGCAGGACGATCCGACGCGTATCCAGCAGGGCGTATTCCCCCTGATCGGTGGCCCACATGCGCTGGCCGCTCGGCAAACCGTTTTCCGCCCACTCCGTTTTGCGGGCCAGGGCAATGGCCCCGTCCGCGGACTGCTCCGAGCCCGGGTAGCGTACGGGCATCAGGCCCGCCGCCGTGCCGCCGTTGCTCCACACGCAGGTGACCGGGAGCCAGACCCGGTCGCGCAGATCGGTCGGCGCCTCGATCCTGATTTCGTGCAGACGCTGAAGCGGCGCCCAGAAATAGCGGCCCTCCACGATCAGTTCCAGCAGCGGGCCCAGCCGCGGGTCGGCGTCGCCCAGCCAGGCGAAGGGCCGACCGTCGATTTCACCGGGCACGGCGGGGGCGGCCTCCAGCGCCTGTGCGCGCAGATCGTCGGCCGCCTGCGCATGGCCTTGCGCCGACAGGCGATTGGCCTCGATCATCCAGGAGACCCATTCGAGCGGATCTCCGAAAACGACGGGCAGCCGTTGTCCGGCGAACACGGCGGCCCGCAAGGCTTCGCAATGGAGAACGGGGCGATAGACCTGCGCCATGATGCGGCAGTCGGCGTCGAGGTCGGCGGCCACGTTCGATTGCGTCATGGCGCGTTTCCAGTCGCCCAGCACGCACAGCAACTGGAACAGGAAAACGCGCAGATGCACGGAGGCCGGATCCTGGCGAATGCGGTTTTGCAGATCGGCCAGCGCCTCCGGCAGCCGTCCTTCGCGCAGCAGTTCTTCGGCCTGGATCATACGCCTCGTCCTTTCCTCGCCTTAGGACAGCGACGCGTCGTATTCGCCTTCGATGTTGCCCTCGGTGTATTTCCAGACGATTTTGCCGTACCCGATCGTAACGGTTTCCGAAGGGCGTCCCTTGGTGTTGTCATCGCCGGCGGGCGTCACGGAGGTGACGCGCAGCACATTGGCGTCCTTGCGTCCTTTGGTGCCGGGCAGCAGAGTGTATTCCATGTACACGTTGCCTTCTTCGACCAGATGGACGACGACTTCCTCGAGATCTTCGTCCGTGCAGCAGGCCATCGCCAGTTTGGGGCTCGCTTTGTCGATGCGGTGCGAGAACGTGAAATCGCGCAGTTCGGTCGAATCGCCGCTGCGGCTGCTGGCGCTCAGGCTGAAGGCGTCGCACGCGATCCAGTCCTCGTGATTTTCCGCCGCGGATTCGCCCTGAATGTTCTTGATCTGCACATAACAATCCAATGCCATGATGAACCTCCGTTGTTAGTGTGATACTTCCGATTTTCCACTGAAAACTTTGTAGCCGTTCACGGTTCAGAGTTCACTGTTCACGGTTTTTCAGACTTCTTGAGCACTTTCCTCTTCTTCTCGAAATCAAGCAAGTATTTGACAAAACCGGCTATCTTGCCTCGCGTCGTCCCCGCCATTTCATACAAGGCGCTGAACACCTCTTGAGACACATATGCTTGATCAAGAGCGATATACAACTGGCTCTGGACCTCAGTGCACGAACGTTTGGCATAACCCAAGAACCTGGTAAACTCCAAATTGCTCCCCGAATCAAAGCCTTCCGCAATATTGTGCATAATCGAACCGGATGCTCTCCGTATCTGATCTTTGAGAGCATAGTCTCGTGAAAACGGTTCATCCCTCGTCAGAACATATATCCGCTTTGTCAGTTTCCGGCCAAGCCGCCACGCTTCTATATCTTCAAAGCGCTCAATTTTCATTGTCACATTCTTTATTTCAACCGTGAACCGTGAACGCTGAACCGTGAACGCTTACAAAACTTTTACGGTCCAATGGCGCTTTACGCCCCCTGTTTCGCCGAAGGCAGTTTGGACACCAGCCGCAGCGAAACGGTCAGTCCCTCCAGTTGATAGTGCGGGCGCAAAAAGAATTTCGCGCTGTAGTAGCCGGGGTTGCCCTCGATTTCCGCGACGCTGACTTCCGCCGCCGCCAGCGGGTAGCGGGCTTTGGTCTCTTCGGTGGCCTTGGGATCGCTGGTGACATAGTTCTTGATCCACTTGTTGAGCCACGCCTCCATGTCTGAACGTTCCTTGAACGATCCGATTTTGTCGCGCACGATGCACTTCAAAAAGTGCCCGAAGCGACAGGTGGCGAAGAGGTAGGGCAGGCGCGCGCCCAGTTGGGCGTTGGCGCTGGCGTCGGGGTCGTCGTATTCCGCCGGCTTGTGCAGCGACTGCGCTCCCACGAAGACCGCGTAGTCCGTATTTTTCCAGTGAGATAGCGGCATCAGTCCGTTCTTGGCCAGCTCGGCTTCGCGGCGGTCGGTGATGGCGATTTCGGTCGGGCATTTCATGTCGACTCCGCCGTCGTCGGACGGGAAGGTATGGCAGGGCAGGCCTTCGACCATGCCGCCGCTTTCCGCGCCGCGAATACGGGCGCACCATCCGTACAGTTTGAAGGCGCGGTTGATGTTGACGCCCATGGCGTAGGCCGAGTTGCTCCAGCAGTACTTGTCGTGCAGCGCGCCGGCGGTGTCTTCCTCGAAGTCGAACTCTTCCAGCGGCGACGTTTTGGCCCCGTAGGGCAGGCGGGACAGGAAACGCGGCATGGTCAGGCCGATGTACTTGGAATCTTCCGATTCGCGCAGAGAGCGCCAGGGCGCGTATTCGGCCGTCTGGAAGATTTTGGTGAGATCGCGCGGATCGCTGAGTTCCTGCCACGTTTCCATGTTGAGCAGAGAAGGCGCCGCCGCCGTCAGGAAAGGCGCGTGCGCGGCCGCCGAGATTTGGGCTATGCCGGAGAGCATTTCCACGTCGGGCGGGGTGTGGTCGAACTCGTAGTCGCCGATCAGGCAGCCGTAGGGTTCGCCGCCCGGCGTGCCGAACTCCTGTTCGTACATCTTTTTGAAGAGCGGACTCTGGTCCCAGGCCGTGCCCTTGTATTTCTTGAGGGTCTTGGCCGCGTCGGCTTTCGAGATGTTGAGCACCCTGATCTTGAGTGTTTCGTCCGTTTCGGTGTTGTTGACCAGATGATGCAGGCCGCGCCAGGTGCCTTCCAGTTTCTGGAAGTCCTGATGATGGATAATGGCGTTGACCTGTTCGCTCAGTTTCTTGTCCAGTTGGGCCACGATGGCTTCGATGGTCTTGACCGCGTCGTCCGAAATCAGCGAGGTCTGCGACAGCGCCTGCTGGGCCAGCGTTTTGACGGCCGACTCCACGGCTTCGCGCGCCCGATCGGTTTTGGGCTTGAACTCCTTGTTCAGCAAACTGTCGAATTCGCCGGCCTCCAGAACTTCGCCGGTCGCCGCCGGAGTTTGTTGTTGTTTCGTTTCCGCCATGAGTGGATCCTCCTCTTCAAGAAAAACGGTCGACTAGGCCTCCGGCTTGGGGGCGGCCGACAACGTTTGCATCAGTTCGGGGTTGTTCAGGACCTTGGCCAGCAGCGCCTCGGCTCCGCTTTTGCCGTCCATATAGGAAAGCAGGTTGGAAAGCTCCGTGCGCGCTGTCAGGAGCTTGTTGAGGGCGTCCACCTTGCGCGCGACGGCCGCCGGCGAAAAATCGTCCATGCTCTCGAACGAGATGTCTACGCTGAGGTTGCCTTCTCCGGTCAGCGTGTTGGGAACCTGGAAGGCGACGCGCGGTTTGGACGCCTTGAGGCGATCGTCGAAATTGTCCACGTCGATCTCCAGCGCCTTGCGATCCGCTACCGGCGGCAGGGCTTCGTCCGGCTTGCCGGAAAGGTCCGCCATGACCCCCATGACGAAGGGCAGATTGATCGTTTTTTCGGCGCCGTACAGCTCCATATCGTATTCGATTTGCACTCGCGGAGCCCGGTTGCGCGCGATGAATTTCTGGCTGCTCTGCTTGGCCATGGCGTTTCTCCTTTGTTGTTCGGCACGCTTCTCGTGGACGACGCGCCGGTGTCAATTTGTCCTGATTTCGCTCTACACTTTCTTGCCGCCCAGCGCTTCGATCTGTTTGATGGCGTCGGGCGTCAGGTCCTTGGCGATCTCCACGTACGACTTGCCGACCAGTCGGCGAGCCCGGCCTAAAAGAACGGGCACCGGACTGGACGGTTCGTTTTTTTCGTAGTACTGGCAGATGCTGTCCAGCGCCTGCAGAATGTCCTGCTGCGATGCCACGGCACCCGGCACGGAGCCGGCGGGCGTCGCGGGCGCGGCGGGCGCCGCAGTCGCGACGATCGGCGTCGTTCCTGTTTCGGCGGAACGGTTGGCTGCGACTTCGGGCGTTACGCCGGAGACCCGTTCCAGCATTTGTTTCAGACAGGCCCGTGTCGCGCTCAGGTCGACGCCGTAGCCGGAACCGGCTTTGTCGTTGAAAACGCCGGCAATGGCATCGAGGTGTTCGCAGGATTCCGCCAGTGCCTGTTGCACGAGGCTCAGATGTTCGCGCGGACTGTCGGCCAGGGCGGCCGCCACCGTGGCGCGGTCGGGCCGGGCTTTGCCGTCCTCCGTGGCGGCCGGTTTAAGTTCGCCTTCGGCGATCAGCATGTCGCGCAGACTGAAGCGCCCCATGCGAGCCGACTGCGTCAGCGGCGTTTCGGTGAGGCGGCGACGGAAACGCATGGGGTCGGCATAGCCTTCTTCGCGCGGGGAAAGGGCGGAGATCACATTGACTCGTTCCAGGGCCGGATTCGTTTCGTCCGGGTCCAGTTGCGGAAACACCGTATCCCAGTAGCGTTCGATCAGGCCGCGCAGCAAGGCCATGCCGTCGCGGAAGCCCGGCAGGGCCTCCAGATTCAGCAGGGCCAGCGTCAGGGGCAGCGCCACGCGCAGGTCTTTGGTTTTGGAAAACAGGCCCAGCCCGAGATCTTTGATCTTACGCCAATCGGGGTCGCTGGCGGGAATGACGTGGTCGCCCACCTGCTGTTCCGGCGTGCCCTGTACCAGACGTTCCAGCGCGAGGTAGTCGGCATCGTAGCTCGCATCGACGCCGCAGGGCGCCTCGGCGGAAAGCGGCTTTAGCAGATCGTCCAAGTCGATAGAACTCACCGAGAACTCCAAGCTGTCTGATTCTTGCGCGGTACGGCCGCAGAGCCCATGAAAGGGGGGCAATCCGACTTATGCGCGCAGAATGGCAAAACTCCCCTGAATGTCAACAAAAAAACCGGCCATGCAAGCGGCTGTCTCAGAAGGCGATCTTCACTCCAACCTGCACGGCGTACAAATCTTTAACGTCCGCTTCCCGCTCTTGCGAAGCGACGGAGAGGCGCTGCCGCAGCGGCGAATCCATGGTCAGCGATACGGTCTCGTTCAAGGGATGTTCGATCAGGGGCAGGTTGGCGTCCATGTAGAGGGTGGTCTCCTGTTTGGCTTTTTTGCGGCGCCACAGAATGAACCATACCACGCCCGCAACGGCGACAACGCCCACGCCGATATAGAGAGCCGTGTTGTCTCCGCCGCCTTTCTTGCCGCTTTCTTCGGGTTCCGGCTCCGGCTCCGGCTCCGGCTCCGGTTCCGGTTCGGCGCTTGACCGCAGGTCAGGCACTGTATCAAATTTGCCAAGTGGCTTGTCTAAAGCCACGGTCGCGTGCGCGGCTGCGATGCAGACAATCAGAACGACGCTCGTGTACTTGATCCAGCTTTGCATGGAACCCTCCATCGTTTGTTTTCGACGTTACACTTGCGATAGAAAACTAGGCACTAGCATAAAAGTATAGACTTTGGCCAATTAAATCTGCAGAGGCTTACGGTTCAGCGGGGCCTTGTGATGTCGCAGACTCCATCATAATTTTCAGAGATGCAGGAACGGATGACGTTTACGGCGACGCGAACGGAACACGATTGATTCAGAAACAAGCTCGTGCGAAAGTCTTTCATGGCGTTTGACGATACACCGGCCAGTCCTTTATTTCGGGCAGGACGTGGTCGAACTCCAGTTGAATCCAGGCACTGCGCCTTTTGCCGCCCTGCCGGGCGGGAGAGTCGATTCGGACGTTCCACTTCCTGGGGTCGGTCGCGTCGCGTCGGGCGTTGCCGGCATGCAGGATGCGCAGCGGCGCCCAGGGCCCGGCGAACGATAGCGACCAGTCGGCTTCGGTGTCGCCGGGATAACGATAGAAGGCCAGTCGCAGCAGGGGGCCGGGGTAGGGCGCGGTCGCCAGCAACGGGCTTTCGTGGTGCAGCGTTCGCAGGCGCGCGGCCGGGGCTTGGCCTTGCTCCAAAGCCAGCACTCGCCAAATCGAGAAGATACCGTCCTGCAGGATGTCGCCTTGATCCGCTTTAAAGAGGCGCTGCTGTTCGGCCTCGCCCAACAGACGGATGCGACAGGAATAACGCTGGCCGGCCGCGGCGGGCAGTCCGTTCAGAACGGATTGAATTCGGTTCAGCCAGAGTCCCTGTGTTTCCGGCAGGCCCAGTCCGACGAGTTGGCGCAGATGCAGGTCGAGCGCGGGAAGGCCGGTGGCGGCCCCGCCGCCCAGCGTGGCTCCGCCGGCGCCGGATACGGGTCTTATGCGACCGAGAGTGGCGGCGGCGGCCGCGACTTCCTCGGCGGTGAGGTCCGGCGCGCCGGCGCGCAGGGGGTTGAGCGGGAACTTGAGATGCCGGTCGAAATTGCGCAGCGCCTCGCGGGCTTCCTCTTGCGCCTGCACGGTCAGCGCGCGCACCAGCGCATGGGCCAGATCGTTCCAGTAACGCGACACATAGTCCGCCGGCGCCTCTCCGTGGATCGCCAGATAACGGGCGGAGAATTGGGCAGGGGTCAGCGGCAGGACGAGGTCGCGCGCGGCCAGGGCGGCGGACGGCAAACGGCTCCAGTTCTCGATCATGGTGTGGCCGGCGCTTTGAAACGTTCGGTTCTGCAAACGCAGCAGACCGGCTTCCAGTCCGCTGCGGATGCGCCGCTTTTGGGGAGCGGGCAGATCGTGCTCGATGCGCGCTTCGACGTTTGCGACGCTCTGGGCGGTCTGTCCGAACTCTTCCAGTCCGCGCTGAATGGCGGCGACCGGCTGCTGCGCCAGCGCCTTATGGAACGCTTCCCACTTCATCGGTCGAATCGTAAGATCTTTAATCAGTCGGGTGTTCCAGTAGTCGCTAAAAAGTAGGGCGTATTCTTTGTGATGCTTCCGCGCCGCCTGGATCTGCGGTTGGAGGGAGGCGGGATCGAGCCAGGGCGCGTCCGTCTGCACGAGCTGCGGTTCGGCGGCCTGCCATGTTTCAAGGGCCTGCAGGGCGGCGACGGGATGATAGCGTGTGTCGTAGGCCTCCGGGTCGCCTGCCGTGAAAGATACGGTCGTACGTCGCGGCGCCGCGAGTCGGGTGGCGCGGTCGGCAATGTGCGCGGACAGCGCGGCGACACTGTCGGGAAAGGAGCGCAGCACGGCGTCGGCCATGCGGTAGGCGCGTCCCTGGGCCGCCAAGGCGCAGGCCTGGCGCGTCAGCTTCGCCGCGGCCCGACTGCGGGGATCGTCGTCGGCCGACAGCGGGTGCAGCGAGATTTGCGTCTGCTGGGTGGACTCTTTGAGTCGGGCCAGCGCCGTCGCCAGATCGCCGGCAGCGGGCACGGGATCTTCCATATTAAGATGGGCGTGTCCTTTTTCGTAGATGCCGAAACGTTTTTCGAGTTTGCGCCCGGCGTCCTGCGTCGTCGCGTAGAGGGCCGCCGCACTCGCGAACTCGTCGGCGACCTTGCGCTGACTTTCCCGCCAGGCGTGCAGTTCCGCGACGGCGTTTTCCAGCTCGCGTGCCACTTCCTCCGTCAGCGTGGCCGCGCTTTCCTGTCCCATCGAGCGCCCGATGCGCGCGGAAACGCTTTCCTTGACGTTCGGCATGCGCAGGGTCGCGAGGGCCTCTTCCGCCGCCGCCGCCGCGCGGAGCAGGGTCTGTTCGTAGCCGTGCTCGTCTTCGGATGTTTGCAGCAGGGGGATGGCTTGACGCAGCGTCTCCAGAACGCGAATCTCGTTTTGAAAACGTTTTGCGCTTTCGCGCAAGGCGGCGTATTCCCGGTTCCAGGCCTGTTGACTTTGCCGAAACAGGCGATACTGAGTCACGGCGTTCAGCTCGGCGTCGAAACGGGCCAGGAAGCGCGCTTCCTCCTCCAGCGCGTTCTTTTCGGCGGCGGCTCGGACGGCCTTCAGGCGCGCGGCCCATTCCCGCAGAAGGCGCACCTGGTTTTGCAGCGCCGCAATTTTCTCGAGACGCAGAGCCTGCTGGGCAAAGGCGGTCAGCCCGGCATGAATCGCGGCGTTGTCGGTCAGCCGGTCGCCGGCGGAGAGACCCTGAAAACGCTCTTCGCGTTTTCCGTACACATGGTTCATGACACGCGTCAGCGGGGCGCGGTCCTGTTCGCAATAGCTTCGGTAGCCGTCGCTTGCGGCGCCGAGCGCGTAGCGGAAGAGCGCGTCCAGATCGAGCAGCGGCAGCGGTTCGGCACGGTCCGCGCGGGTGTCGGCGACGCGGCCGGGCGCGGTGGCGTGGGCCTCCAGTCGGATCAGTTGTTCCAGCGCCGCGCGGGCGTCGGCCGACCAGGTCCGCGCGGTTTCCCGGCTCATGTTGCGGCGCACCGCCCGCAGCAGCGGCCGCAGTACGCCCGCCTCGAACAGGATATGCCGGGCGGCCGAGCGCTGGGCGCGCAAGCTGCCTTCGTCCCGCACCATACTGGCCATCTGCTCGCTCGCGCGAAAGACGAGCGGGATATGCAGAGGCCGCTCGACCCGCGCGGACAGTTCGGCGTGAAAGTCGGCGGCTCGCAGGGTCTGCTGACCGACCGCCACCGGGGTGGCGCCGCCGTATACGTTGCGGCCGTCGGCGTCGGTGAAAACCAGCGGAAACCAGAATTCACCCTCCGCCGCATCGTTTTGCCAGCCGCCGCCGTCGGCCGCCGCCGCCCAGTAGTCCCGTTCCAGTCCGACGTTCTGGCGAAAACTGCCGCCTCCCAGCCAGGTCAGCAGGAAGAGCAGAGCCACGCTGCAGAAACCCGCCCCCAGGAGCAGGGCCTTGCGCCGCCACAGCAGCCGCTGCGTGTTGCTGGCGCGCGTAACGAGCCCTTTTTCCTTGAAAACCTTTTCCTTCCAGACGTCGCGCAGAAAATAGGCGCGATCCTTTTCCCAGACTTTGCCTTCCGGCAGGGCTTCAACGGGCAGCCCCAGCGCCTCGGCCAGTTCGGCGTCCAGCGCCTGGCCGTCGCGCATGGACGAAGTAAAGTAGATGCCGCGCAGGAAAAGCGGTTTGCTGGTCCATTCGCCGGCGGCGAATACGATTTGCAGATAGCGTTTCAGGCGCGGCAGAACGCGGGCGAAACTGTGCGGAAAATCGTAGAGGGCGTCGGAGGCGTCGAACGGGCGCGCGGCGTCTTCGCGCGAGGTGCCGGCGCGATTCAGCAGGAGCAGCCGATGGTCGAGGAGGCGTTGGCGCACGGATTCCAGATGGCCGGAAACCAGGTCGGGCTGGAACGGCCGGTCGATGGGTTCGGGGTTGGACCAGCCCAGCATCTGATGCTGAAGCTGAGGGTCGCGCAGATCTTCGAAATATTCGCGGAAGCCGTTGATCAGATCGCACTTGGTGATCAGGACGGTGGCCGGAAAGCGAATGTCGAGCGTGCGCTGGAGGGTATCGAACTGGCGCGCGATTTTGGCGCCCTTTTTCTCGATGTCCTCGGCGGAATCCCGGATCAGGCTCTCGGCCGATATGACCAGCATCATGCCGTTAATCGGACAGTTGGGCCGCACCTCGCGCAGCAGCCGCAGAAATTCCTTCCACTCCGTGCTCTGGGCCGTATCGACATCGTCGAACATCAGACGCCCGGCCGTGTCCAGGATGACGGCGGCATTGGTGAACCACCAGTTCATGTTGATGGTGCCGCCCGCGCCTTGCAACTCGTCGTGCAGTCCCGGCGGAAAGCCGATGTTGGACTTGCGGATGGCTTCCGTCTTGCCGCCGCCCGGCTCGCCCACCAGGATGAACCACGGCAGCGCATAGAGGTCCTTGCCCGCCGCCTGAAAGGTCTTCAGTCCCTGTTCGAAACGCCGGCGCAGGTCGTCCATGCGCGCGGCGACCTCGGCCTGCGTACCGCCTTGCGGCGTGCCGGCCAGTCCCTTGCGAATGCCCTGGCCGAGCCGTTCGGCCCGGCGCTTGCGGTGGCGCTTCAGAAGCAGCAGATAGCCCAGCAGGGTCAGGCCCACCAGCCCGAGACCCGCGAGGACAATGGCCAGTCCGCGCAGACCGAGCAGCGAGAAGACGCCCCACAGAAAGCCGCCGCCTCCGCCAATGACCAGGAGTCCTTTGAGCGGGGCGGGCAAGTTGGATAGCGTTGGGGTCAAGTTCATCCCTCCTGTTGGCGCCGTTTGTTCATGGCGCGTCCGCCGCGGATTTGCCTCCGCGCAGCCGTTGCGCCAGTCGCGTCAGGGGCCCCCCGCGCGGGTCGGGGGCCCGAATCGAAAAGCGGCCGCGGGGGGTGTCGCGGGGCGCCGCCCGGCGGGC
>CAZYAW010000099.1:0-9858 GCA_964646045.1 uncultured Victivallales bacterium
GTTGGCGAAGCAAAATCGGGGTCGGGGTCGCTATCGGAATCGGGATCGAAAGGAAGTTGAACGGGATTCGGACACGAGAAACTGGATGTGTATCGCGCAGCCATCGAGTATGTCGGCTGGGCCTACCGACTTGCGTGGTGAAACAAGGCGGGCGAAAGCCTGTTCCGCATCCCGCATCCCATGCGCGCTCTCGCGACGAAAACCTCGCTTATTTCAGGACAAGTTCCCGCGACATGCGACCCGCCTCTTCGCCGTATTCGCGAAAGAGAACAAGTTCGCGTACATTCACGCTCGGGTCCTTTCTCTTGAAAAAATAATTGCGATTGCCTCTTGATTTTCCGCAAGCGTCTGTCCTATATTGGGCCTCGCTTTGATGAAAGAGACCTTTGGCCCGCTGTGGCGAAATCGGCTCGGGTGGCGGAATGGCAGACGCGCTAGGTTGAGGGCCTAGTAGCCGTTAAGGCTGTGCGGGTTCGACTCCCGCCCCGAGCACCATCTCGAATTCCCAGCCCGCCGTACTGGCGATTTTCCACAATCGGCCCGACCCCATGGCACGGGCCGCATGCGCAAAGCGAGCCGCACCCGCCAGGGCGTGTCGCACAGACCGTTCCTGCGGGGCCTGCGTTGCGTGCGCCAGCAGTCCGTACAGGGCGCCCAGACGCAGCAAGGCCGGATGCGCATCTTGGAAATCCATCCAGAACAGGGTCGAGGTGCGCTGCGCGGCGGCCGCCGTCCGCCAGGCGGCGACGGCGGGCGCAGCCGGCTCTGCGAGCGTTTTTTCCAGAACACTGCGGTTGGCGGCGAACAGCAGCCAGTCGCCGACCACGGCAAAGGCCGGCCGTTCCGCCAGGGGCAGGCCCTGAAACGCATTGGCGTTGGCGCTGTCCACAACGATCAGACTTTGCGCCTGTGCCGGGCTGCCTTCCTGTTTCGGGATCAGGCCCCAGCCGAAGCCGGCATTGAGAATGTCGAGCATATCCGTCACGGTCTGGCGCATCAGCTCGGGATTGCGCACGCGCATGCCCAGCAGCAGACCCGGCGCGCGAAACCCCAGCGTCGAGCTGTCGTACGCGGGCCGCAGCAGCGCGACAAAGAAAGGCGACGCTTCCGCAGCGGCGGCGGACAGGCGGGTTTCCAGAGCGCGTAGCGAGCGATGCGCGACGCGACCGGCCAGCGCCTGGCGCGCGTTCTTCAAGGACAGGATCGCCAGGACCGCCGCGCGGTCGCCCAGGACGGCTTCCAGCGCGGCCAGGTCCGCCACCGACAATTCCGTCTCGTCCCAGCGCGCACCGTCGGCGCTCCGCATCTCCGTCACGCTGCGTCTCGCCAGCGGGTCCTCCATGCCCAGCCAGACATGCGCGCCGCGCGCGTTCACTGCGCGCACGGCCAGCCGCAGCGAAGCGGCCAGGGGCCGGTAGGCGCGCGGGTTCGCCGATTGCAGCCAGGCGCGGTCGCGCGCCTCGCGAAACACCGGTTGCGCCGCTACGGTACCGGGTGCCGGATCGCTTTTGGCTTGAAGGGCCGCCGCAATGGGCGCCCCGACCTTTTTCCGTTGCGCCAGCCGTTCCACGGCCAGCGGATCGCGCGACCAGCAGGCCAGCAGCGTACCGTCCACAATGGCGACCGACAGACTTCTGTCTGTCGGTCCGCTACGATCCCGCATGACCCAGGCCCGCTCTCCGTGATGGATCCTGATTTCCTCGACGCCCTCGATCCGATTCCAAAGCGTATTCCAGCGGATGCGGTTGACCAGTCCGCCGCCGACCCAACTGGCCAGAATCCAGGCGTCGTCCGTTGTTCCCCGCCAGAACGGCGCATAGGCCAGTACGGCGTGTCGCCCGACAAAGCGCTCGACATAGTTCGCCGTTCGCGGATCGCTCAGTGCGGATTCGTTCAGACTTCGACCGTGGCTTTCCAGACCCAGGAGGATCAGGTTGCGCACCAGCGGATTGGCGGCCCACTCCGCCCAGTTCCCGGAGAAATCGACATGTTCGATCACCGCCGTGGCCTCGTCGGGAATGGCGCTGTACAGGCGTCCGCGATCGAGCGGTTGCCATTGGACCCACCATAGCGAAACAAGGAACGACAGCGTCATCAGGATGTACAGCGGCCACGGCCGTTGTCTTTTGCCGGACGGGCCCGGGGCCGCGGGGACGGCCGCGTCCCGAGACTCGGCGGGCGACGACGGTGGCGCGGTCGATAGCATCGTCATGGGGTATCTCCATGGTTTCGGGTGGAGTGCGGCGCGTTTTCCGCCGCGCCGGCGGCCTCCGGAACGGCCCGGTCGTTATGCAGGCGCCCGTGGCGCGCCCAGGCCCGCAACTGGTCGCGGTAGCCCGGCGCAATGTCCAGGCCGCCGGCATTGTGCGAACCTTGCAGCTCGAAAAACAGCTTGGGCTCGCGGGCGGCCTTGTACAGGGCGCGGCCCTGTTGGAAGGGGATCATCTCGTCCTCGCGACTATGCGCGACGATCACGGGACAGCGTATTTCCGGCATACGCGCCAGCGTGTCATAGGAGAAACGCGACAGCCAGCGGGTCGGATACACCGGATACATGGTCGCCGCCATGGCGGGAATCGAGGTAAAGGTCGATTCCATAACCAGCAGACCCGGCTCCTCTTGCGTGGCCAGCCAGGCGGCTACGGCGCCGCCCAGCGAGCGACCGAACAGCAAAATGCGCGCGGGCGGAATTTGACGGGTTTCGGTCAGATACTTCCAGGCCGCCAGCGCGCCCCGATAGGTTTCCTCTTCGCCCGGCTTCCCCTCGCTGGCGCCGTAGCCGTGATAGTCGAAGATCAGCGTGTCGAATCCCATCTGCGCGAACGTTTGCAACGTGGCGAGGCGGTCGCCGATATTGCCGCCGTTGCCGTGACAAAACAACACCGTCGGACGCGCCGCGGCGTCGGCGCCGGACTCCGCCTTCACCAGCCAGGCGGCCAGAACGATCCCGTCCTGCGCCGTCAGGCTGATCTCCTCGTATGGCAGACCGAGTTCGGCCGGGGTGGCCCGCACCGTGCGGGAAGGGAAGTAAATGTAGGAACGCTGTTTGAAAAACAACAGCAGGCCCACGCCGACATAGGCCAGCGCCGCCACCGCCAGAATGCGGCCGATTGCGTGCGTCATGCGTTCTCTCCGCCGTTTGCGTCACCGGCACCCGCCCGTGAATAACGCAGCCATAGCCTTTGTCCGCCAGAAGATCAAGACGAATCGCGCTCGTCGTCTTGCGTTTTTGCCTGCGCGGAAAACCGGACGAAGCCTGCGAAATCACGAGTCCCTCCGAACGCAGACGCACGGCAGGGTTACACCCGTTGCCCGAGGCCGTCGAGCGAGAAGACGATGATGCGTTCGCCTGTCTGGGTACTGATATCGGTGTGAAGACTTTTGGTTCTCCGACCCGTGATATCGTGGATGATCGCGTCCAGCAAAGGGCGCGCCTTCTCCAGAAGTTCCATGCGAACTCGTTTAATCAATTCGCGACCGTGACTTTCGAGTCCGCCGGCCGCCAACTGCCGTTCCGCCGGCGTCAGGACATTGTTGAGGCGGACGATGACAATGTCGTCGAGCAAGTAGGTGCGGACGTCTTCCGGGCCACGCCCCATGTACTCGCGCTCGAACTTGACGATGGCCTGGCTGATTTCGGCTTCGAGTTGTCCTTTTGATTTCATATGACCATGACCCCCAACGGCGTGTCATCGGGGACGGCATAGCCGCGTTTTTCGACCAGGCGCCGGCTGTCTTCCTGCAGACTGCAGACATCCATGCGACCGCGCGCGCGAAACGCCGCCAGTCCCTCCATCTCGAATTCTTTCCATCCCAGTACGGATTCTTCAACCATCACTTCCGAAACGGGGCTGTAATGCAGTCCGCGGCGAACCACTTCGTCGAATTCGGCATCGTTCTGCGCGATGCCTCCGCCCGTGCCGCCCAGTGTAAAGCCCGGACGGATAATCAGGGGATAGGCCCCCAGTTCGGAGGGCCTTGCAGGCCTGAACGCCCGAGTAGTCGAACTCGCAGGCTTGTCCGATGACAATCGGGCCCGACCCGATAATCATAATTTTCTTGATGTCTTTGCGTTTTGGCATGGCAATCCATTACGTCTTTGTTTGCCGACAAAAGGCGCGCCCCGCGCTACTCGTTGCCGCTCTTCGGGTTAGAGGCGGCGTGGAAAGGCGGCATCCATTCCCGATCGGCAGGATCAGCCCTCCGCCGAGGTTCGGGCTGATACGGCGCGGTCGGCTTCTTCGACCGCACGCGTCATCTCTTCTCTGTAGGCGAGCAGGCGCGCGCGCAGCGTCTGGTCCTGCAGCGCGAGAATGGCCACCGCCAGCAGGGCCGCGTTTTTCGCGCCCGCCTTGCCGATGGCCACCGTAGCCACCGGGATGCCGCCCGGCATCTGGACGGTGGACAGCAGCGAATCCAGACCGCCGAGATCCGATGTAGTCATAGGCACTCCGATGACAGGCACAAGGGTCAAGGAGGCCATGACCCCGGCGAGGTGAGCCGCCTTGCCCGCACCGGCAATCACAATTTTGACGCCCCGCTCTTCCACAGAGCGCGCAAACCGGTGCGCGGCCTCCGGCGTCCGATGCGCCGAGACGACGCGCATCTCGTACGGCACGCCGAACACCTTCAGCAGGTCGCCCGCCTGCTGCAAGGTTTCCAGATCGGACTGACTCCCCATGACGATGGATACGACGGGCTCGTTGTTCATAGTTTTTCTCCTTCCTTCCTGTATCGCTTCAGATCGGCCGTGTTCGCCTAAAACAATAGATCGGTTTGACGACGGATCGACTTGTACCCCCCCGCCCCCGGAGAGGTCCGGGTGGCGGGAGCCTTTCCGGGTGGCTCCGGACCACTCCGTCAGGATGTGGCGGTCCGGTTCCGCGTACCCAGTATCCAGTCGGCCGCTTCGCGGATTCCCGACACGACCGTCCGGTTCGGCGGAAGATCGTGGCGATGTCTGACCCCGTGCCCCGTCAACACATAGACGCCTGTGGCTCCCGCGTTCTCGGCGAAGGCGACATCGTGCGGATGGTCGCCCACAGCAAACGAACCCGCCGCATCTACGCCGTAGGCCCGCACGGCCTCCTGAAGAAAATACGGTTTGGGCTTGATGCAGACACACCCTTCCTTGCGGTCGTGCGGGCAGCAGTAGACGCGGGTGATGACAATGCCGTGCCGGCGCAATTCACCGACAACGTAATCGTTGACCCGCGCCGCCTCGTCGGCGCTCATAAGCCCCTTGGCGACGCCTGCCTGATGCGTCACAATGAAGAGACGGTACTGCTTCTGCAATCTTGCCAAGGCCGGCACAGTGTCGGCAAAGAAAACGACTTCGGACGGCGCGCGAAGATGGCCGCCATCCTCGATGATCGTGCCGTCACGATCCAGAAATACCGCTCCTGTCCTTTCTCTTGCCATGCCAGATCCCGCTACGTAGTTCTTCCGTTTCATGCCGCCAGGGGCCCGTACCGCGCTTCAGCCGCCAACACGCTTTTTCAACTCCGCCAGTTGCGCTTTCATGCGGTCCGGCAGCCGGTCGCCGGCCCGGCCGAGAAACGCCTCGATTTCGGGGATCTCGCTTTTCCAGCCTTCCTCGTCGATCCGCAGCAGCTCGGCGATTTCGGCCGATCCGACATCGAGACCGCTCAAGTCCAAGTCGTTCGCCTTGGGAATGCGGCCGATCGGGGTTTCGACAGATTCCACCTTGCCGGCGACGCGATCGCACATCCATTTCAGGACGCGCGCGTTCTCGCCGAAACCCGGCCACAGCCATTTGCCTTGCGGGGATTTACGGAACCAGTTCACGTAGAAAATCTTCGGCGCCTTGTCCCCGAGCTTGTCGCCCATGCGGAACCAGTGCTGCCAGTAGTCCCCGATATGGTAACCGCAGAACGGCAGCATGGCCATCGGGTCGCGCCGAATCGAACCCTTGACGTCCAGCGCGGCGGCGGTGGCTTCCGAAGCGGCGGTAGCGCCCATGTATACGCCGTGATCCCAATCGAACGCCTCGCTCACCAGCGGCACCAGTCCCGACCGGCGGCCGCCGAACACGAAAATGTCTATCGGTACGCCGTTCGGATCCTCCCAGTCCGGGCAAATCACCGGACACTGGCGAGCGGGAGCCGTGAAACGGGCGTTGGGGTGAGCGCCCTTGACGGGCTTGCCGTCGGCCTCCGTCTTTCCGGGCTTCCACTCGTTGCCTTTCCAGTCGATGCCGTGTTCGCAGGGAACCTCCATATCCTCCCACCAGATGTCGCCGTCATCGGTCAACACGCAATTGGTGAAGATCGAATTTTCCTTGATGCTGTCCATGGCCATGGGGTTGGAACTGTAACTGGTGCCCGGAGCCACTCCGAAGAACCCGGATTCCGGATTGATGGCGTGCAGGCGGCCGTCCGGTCGCACCTTCATCCAGGCGATGTCGTCGCCAATGCACTCGCATTTCCAGCCGGGAATCGTTGGCTGCAGCATGGCCAAATTGGTTTTTCCGCAAGCGCTGGGAAAAGCGGCGGCAATGTGAAAACGCCGGCCCTGCGGGTTGATTAGGCGAAGGATCAGCATGTGCTCGGCCATCCATCCTTCGCGACGAGCCATGGTGGAAGCGATTCGCAGCGCCAGACATTTCTTGCCCAGCAACGCGTTGCCGCCATAGCCCGATCCATAAGACCAGATCAGGTTTTCCTCGGGGAAATGGGCGATATACTTCTTCTCGATCGGGGCGCACGGCCAGGCTACGTCCGCCTGTCCGGGCTCGAGCGGCGCTCCCCCCGAATGTACGCAGGGAATGTACTCGCCGTCCTCGCCCAGGGTACGGATCACCTCGTCGCCTACGCGCGTCATGATGTGCATATTCGCCACGACATAGGGCGAGTCGGTAATTTCCACGCCGATCTTCGAGATCGGCGATCCCACCGGCCCCATGCTGAAGGGAATCACGAACATCGTGCGCCCTTGCATGCAGCCGTCGTAGAGTCCGCGCATGATCCCCTTCAGCTCGACCGGATCGATCCAGTTGTTGGTCGGGCCCGCTTCCGCCTGGGTCCGGGATGCGATGTACGTGCGGTCCTCGACCCGTGCCACGTCGCTCGGATGGCTGCGAAACAGGTAGCTGTTCGGACGTTTTTTCAACGGAGTCGCCGCGCCGGCCTCGACCATGATCTTGATCATGGCGTCGTATTCCGCCTTGGAACCGTCGCACCAGACGACCTTGTCCGGCTGAACCATGGCCTGGATCTCGTCAACCCAGCTTACGAGTTTTCTGTTGTTGCAGTTGATCGCCATATTTCACATCCTTCCCGATTCTCGTTCGACCAAAAAAAAGGCCGGTACGGAACACCCTGTTACGGGATCCGTGCCGGCCTGTTCGCACCGGGCGTCGGCGACGCCCCTTGCTTTCCTGCCCTTCCTCGTTGAATGGAGAGAGACCCGTATCACACGGAAGGTGCGGGGGTCAATAGAAAATATCGTTTTTGCCCGAAAAAAATTCGGCATGCCGAAAAAAAGGCATAACGGAAGAAAAGCCGTCTTCCGGTCTTCTCTCGTTCCACCATGGGGCGACCGTGATCATTGGCCGCAGGATGCACGATAGTCTTCCGCGAGACGAATGTTCATGGCGCGCACTCTGGCGGCGAAGGCGAGCGCTTCCGGAGAGGCGGGGTGCAGGCGCTCAACATCGGCGGCGTGGCCAATGACCGACATGTTTGGCGCTCTCTTCTATTCTTCCACATGGTCCGGATGGCGGAAAACTTCATGCAGTCCGACCATAAAGGCATGCAGTAATTTGCGCGTCTCGCTGCGCTTCATGTTTTCGACGAAACCGGTGTCGTAATGCCCGGTACGGAAATCATGCTCTTTCAGAATGCGCGCCAGAAAGGGCGCCGTCGTTTTGACGCCGTCGGCGCTGAACTCGTGCAGCGCCCGTCGCATACGGGCTATCGCCTCTTCGCGGGAACGATCGTGAACAATCAGCTTTGCCAGTAAAGAGTCGTAGTAGTGCGGTACGGTATAGCCCTCGTAGATATGCGTGTCCACTCTCACGCCCGGACCGCCCGGAAGGCGCAGCGCATGAACCGTTTCGGGTGACGGCGCGAAGTCCGCTTCCGGATCCTCGGCATTGATGCGACACTCGATCGCATGGCCGTTGATCCGTACATCCTCCTGTCCGAAACCGATCGGTTCTCCGGACGCCACGCGGATCTGGGCCTTCACCAGGTCTACGCCGGTAACCCATTCCGTGACAGGATGCTCGACTTGAATACGGGTATTCATCTCGATGAAATAGAAACGGCCTTGCGGATCCAGCAGAAATTCGACCGTGCCGACGCCGGTGTAGCCGACCGCTCTGGCTGCGGATATCGCCGCCGCCCCCATTTCCCGCCGGAGACGGGTGTTAAGAGCTGCAGAAGGAGCTTCCTCGACCATTTTCTGGTAGCGTCGCTGTATGGAGCATTCTCTTTCGCCGAGATGTACAGTGTTGCCGTGCTGGTCGGCCAACACCTGAATCTCGATGTGACGAGTATGCTGTAGCGCCTTTTCGATGTAGACGTCGCCGCACCCGAAGGCGGCTTCCGCTTCGCTGCGGCAAAGTTCCAGCGCCGCGAGCAGATTTTTGCCGGATTGGACTATCCGCATCCCTTTGCCGCCTCCGCCTGCCGAGGGTTTTACCAGCAACGGGTAGCCGATTTTCCGGGCGGCCCGCAGAGTCGTCGAGTTTGCGGCAACCGGTTTTTGCGTGCCCGGCGGCAACGGAACACCCGCCCGGCTCATCGTGTCTCGGGCCACGGCTTTATCTCCCATCTTACGAATGGCGTCGGGGGACGGACCAATGAAGACAATGCCGGTATTGGCGCAGCCCGAGGCGAAGTCAGCGTTTTCGGAAAGAAATCCGTAGCCGGGATGGATGGCCTGGGCTTTCGTCTTGCGTGCGGCCTGCAGAATCCTGTCCGGTCGCAGGTAAGACTCCAGCGCAGGGGGCGGACCGATGCACACCGCTTCATCGGCCAGGTTGACGTGCAGCGCGCTCTCGTCCGCCTCCGAGTAGACGGCCACCGTTTTAACGCCCAGATCTTTGCATGCGCGTATAATGCGCACGGCTATCTCGCCTCGATTGGCGATCAAAATCTTTGTAAACATGCCGCGCTCCTTTCGTCAGGGATGTTCCGGCAAAAAAAAAGGCCGACACGGAATGCCCCGGAACGGGATATCCGTGCCGGCCTGTTCGCAGCGGGCGTCGTGCGAGACGCCCAGTGCTCTCCTGCCAGCCTTCTTGATCGGGGAGCCTGTAGCAAATGGCCGCGGCCGATGTCAAGTTCCAAAGGCGGCGACGAAACACGCGAAAGTCACGAAAAATCCTCCCGCGCAACACGGGAGGATGGGTGGATGCATCTTTCGTGTTCGATCTGTGGTAACTTCAAAACAGGCCCCGATGATCCTGTAACTCTCTTCCCTGTGAAGAATGACGGCTCCCGTTTTCGCGCGTTTCCCGTGTTTCGTAGTTCCTCGCCTGCGAGGAGGTGTACCTGAGTAGTTACGTTGGATGTTACACAGCCAGCCACAGTGGCGCGCAGTTCCTTTTTCCATTTTCGGCCCACCGGCCGTCGGGCGGCTACAAACGCCTTATCCTCGTGCCTTCCGGCGTTGGTATCTTTAGCCGGCACTAGCGCCTAACCCCTAGCCCCTAACCCCTATTCCATCGGCGTCATCTTCGCCGTCTTGCGGTCCAGCTTCAGCAGCCAGACGCGGCCGTCGAAGCGCGGGTCGTGAAAATGCCCCCTCGTCGAATGCAACGACAGGATCGCCACTTTCTCCGCGGCATCGTAGTTCAAACCGCCGTCAAACCAGTACGAGTTAATCCCG
>CAZYAW010000100.1:0-16747 GCA_964646045.1 uncultured Victivallales bacterium
ATGAACCTCTCGGCCATGAAAAGGATATCGGGGGTCAAGGCCCTGTTTTTTGTCGGCGCCTTGTGGATGGCGAGCGCTGGCTCCGTCGAAGCCTGCGCCGTGCCGGTCTTCCGCTACGCGCTGGAACGCTGGGCGCCGCGGCCATACGAATTGATCGTATTCCACGAGGACGACCTCCCCGCAACCGCCCGTGAGACGATCCGCAAGATTGAAATGACCCCGGTCAACCTGGCCGTCTGGGCGCAGAAAGTTTCGGAGATCGAGGAAAAAGACGAAATGATGCGCGAAATCTGGGAAGAGGAAAAAGAACGCGCCCGCCTGCCCTGGGCGGTGCTCCGCTTCCCGCACCAGTACTGGAAAGCGACCAAGAAAAAAACCGTCTGGTCCGGCGCACTGGACGAGACGGAACTGAATGCCGTCATCGATTCTCCCGTGCGGCGCCGGATTTCCGAATCCATCCTGAAAGGCGCCTCGACGGTCTGGCTCTTCGTGGAGGGCGAGGATGCGCGGGAAAACGAACGGTTGGCGCAGACCCTCAAGGAACGCCTGCGCCATATCGACGATGTCGTCGAACTGCCGGCCGACATCCTGGCGGCGGCCAACGAAGGGCCCATGGGCAAGGAACAGAAGGGGTTTGTGCCCATGAAGGTCTCCAACGAGGTCATACGCGTCGCGCATGACCGGAAAGACGAGTTCTTTCTGCTGCAGATGCTGACGAACATGGAGCGCATGTCTGTGTCGGAACAGGACAAGGCGCGCACCGACCGCCCCGCGCTGGCCTTCCCGGTCTTCGGACAGGGCCGCGCCTTGTGGCCGCTAGTCGGGTCGGGCATTCAGCCGGATCTGATCGACGAAGCCGTCACGTTCATTCTGGGACCGTGCTCCTGCACTATTCAGGACAGCAATCCCGGCGTGGATCTGCTGATGCACGCCAATTGGTACGAGGGCGTCGCCAACCTCTTTACCGGCTATTCGGATGCGCCGCCGCTCGTCGGCCTGGCGCAACCCTTGCCGGACACAGCAGGCGATTCCGCGCCGCCGCAGACGACCGTGCCATCCGCCACAGCGCCGGAAGACCCCCCCCCGACCCGTTCCCTGCGCGGCAAGACACTGGCGGCCGTTCTGGGTCTGGCTCTGGTCGCCATCGCGCTGCTGGGAGTCAGACGGCTGACGCGAGACCGGGAATAGGAACTGGATCATGAAATTATGGCGCTTAATGACAAGGGAAATGGCCTACCGCAAGGGTTCCGCCTGGCTCGGTGTACTGGCGGCCGCCATCGCGGTCGCAGCGCCGACGACCACGCTCACGTTCTTCCGCGCCCACGATACGCAGGCGCGAACGCGGGCCGCGGCACGCGAAAGCGAAATCCGGACGCGCATGGACGAACTGCATGACCGGATCGCGGCGGCCATGGACGCGCTGGGCTTTAATGTCAGCCTGATCCCGCAAAGCCAGAACATGACCGACTGGCTGTCCGCCGATTTCGGCGCCGAGCGGATGCCCGTCGCCCTCTACGAAAAACTGAAGGCGGCCGCTCCCGCAACCTTGCGCGCGATTACGCCGCAACTGCGGCGACGCATGGTTTGGCCGGAAACCCGCTGGACCGTGATCGTGACCGGAACTGCGGGCCGCATTCTGGGACAGGACAAACAGCGCGACGAAATCCAGCGCATCGAGCCCGGCACAATCTGGCTGGGTCACGAAATCTGGCGCGGCCAGGATCTGAAAACCGGTCAGACCGTCCAACTGGCGGGCCGCTCCTTTCGCATCGCACGGCAGTTGCCACAGGAGGGCAGCCGGGACGACATCACGATTTGGATGGCCTTGTCCGATGCGCAGGATCTGTTGCAGGAAAGGGGGTTCATCAACGAAATGGTCGCCATTGGCACACGCGCGGCCTGGACGGAACCGGGTCGCATGCAACGGGAAATAGAGGCCCTGGCGCCGGAACTGCGCGTGGTCGTCAACGCGCCTCGCACCGCCGCGGCGTTGCGGGCGCGGGCCAGCGCGGAACACGAAACGCTGGCCATGACCAAACTGGAAGAAGAGGCCCGCACTCGTACCGTGCACAACCGCAGTCGCATCGCGCTGGCGCTGAACGGCCTGATGGCCCTGATTTGCGGCGCCTGGATCGCTTTGCTGGCCTATGGCAACACCGTCGAACGCAATACGGAAGCCGGCCTCTGGTTCGCGCTGGGCGTGCCGCAGGGCGCGGTGGCCCGTTTGTTTGCCGCCAAGTGGCTGAGTCTGTGCCTGCTCGGCGCGGCTCTGGGTCTGGGCGCGGCTCCCGTGCTGACCCGCGTCGGCGCCCGCTGGCTGCCGCGTTTTCGGCTGACGGACGTTTCCTGGCGCATCAACGCGGATACGGCGGGACTCGCTTTGCTGCTGGCGCTGGCCCTGGCCGGACTGGCCAGTTGGATTCCCGTACGCCTGGCCGCCCGACGCGACCCGGCAGCGCTGCTGAAAGGGGAATAGTCATGAATGTCCTGACCTTGACCTGGCGTGAAATCGCCTATCGCAAACTGCCCTTCCTGTTTTCGGCGCTGGCCGTGACCGTGGCGACCGCATCCCTGATCGGAGCCATGACGTTTCTCGATCTGCACGATCGTCAAACGGATCGGGTCATGGAGCGCAAGGAAGCCGAAACCCGCCAGATCATGGACGATCTGCGCGAGCAAATGCGCCTGGCCGGACTGGATCTGAGCCACAATCTGCTCATCCTGCCCAAGAATCAAAACCTTAAGGACTTCTACGCCGAGGACTACGCCCGCAAGGACATGCCGGAAGAATACGTGGATCGACTGGCCGCCTCGGGCATCATCGTGGCCCGCCACTTTCTGCCCAGCCTGCAAAAAAGAGTCGAATGGCCCGAGAAGAAGCGCACCATCCTGCTGGTCGGCAGTCGCGGCCAGGTCCCCAACCTCTACAAGGATCCGCGCAAACCCCTGGTACAGGGCGTACCGCCCCAAACCATGGTGCTCGGCCACGAGCTGCATAGCAGTTTGCAACTCAAGGAAGGCGACACGGTCCAGTTCATGGGACGCGAGCTGACCGTGCACCGCACGCATCCCGCACGCGGCAACCAGGACGACATGACCGCCTGGATCTACCTGCCGGAAGCACAGGAACTGTTCGACATGCAGGGCCGTATCAACTCCATTCTGGCCCTCGAATGCATGTGCCCGGCCGAAGGCGTCACGGCCAAGGAGGCCATCCTCAAGATTCTGCCGGATACCCAGGTGATCGAGATGGGCACGCATATTCTGGCACGCCAGGCCAGCCGCAGCAAGGCCGGCGAGGAAGCGCAAGCCTCTCTGCGCCGCGCGCGCCAGGCACGGGCGGACGAAAAAGCCGCCGTCGAACGGCTGCTGGCCGCCACACTGCCGATCGTTCTGGCCGCGTGCGCGCTGTGGGTCGGACTGCTGGCCTATCAGAACGCCAAAGCGCGCCGCTTCGAAATCGGACTGCTGCGCGCCCTGGGCGCCCGCGGCGCCGGCGTGGCCAATCTTCTGCTGCTCAAGGCCCTGGCCTCCGGACTGATCGGCGGTCTGGTCGGATCGTGGCTGGGTTTAACGGGTGCGGGCCGAATCGCGACTCGCTGGGGCTCGCCCGCCCTCACCGCCGCCGACCTGACGGACGGAAACGACCTGACACTGCTGTTAATAGGACTGGCGATTGCCGTCGCCCTGACCGTCGTCGCCACGTGGGCGCCGACCGTCATCGCCGCCCGTCAAGATCCCGCGGACATTCTAAAGGGAGAATAGCCATGCTGCATATCGAAGACCTGACCGTACAGTTTCGCGGACCGGCCGAAACGGTCACCGCGCTCGATCGCGTATCGCTGACTCTGGCCGCGGGCGAATTTGTCGCCGTGCTGGGCCCCAGCGGCTGCGGCAAAACTACCCTGCTGCTCGTGGCCGGCGCCCTGTTGCGCCCCACGTCCGGCGCCGTGGAAATCGGCGGCGAGGCCCCCTACACGCTCTCGCCCGAGCGTCGTTGCGCCTTTCGCGCCGCACACATCGGATTCGTCTTTCAGCAATTCCACCTGATCCCCTATCTGAGCGTGTACGAAAACATTCTCAGTCCGACCGTCGCCCTGTCGCGACCCGACGCCGCAACGCGCGCACAGGCTTTGATGTCGCAGTTCCAGCTTGAACCCCGTAAAAACCATGTGCCCGCCATGCTGAGCACCGGGGAAAAACAGCGTACCGCCCTGGCGCGCGCGCTGCTGCACGACCCGGATCTTATTCTGGCCGACGAACCGACCGGCAATCTGGACAAGGAAAACTCCGCCATCGTTCTGGATCACTTGAAGAATCTGGCCGAGCAGGGCAAGGGCGTTCTGATGGTCACCCACGACGAAGCGGCCCGCAACCAGACCTCGCGCGCACTGCACCTCGACAACGGTCGTCTCGTCCCCGAATAGCCCGCACCCCGACCGGTCCCCAGGGGTTGAGCACGTGGGCTAGGGAAACGCCTGGAGCAGAAGATCGGAGAACACGAGCAGATCGTCCAGTCTGTTTTCGATAACATCGACCATCAGCCGGATATCGAAAGCCTGATATTCGTGCACAAGCACGTTTCTGAAACCGATCATGCGGCAGAGTTTGTCGGCCAGCGGTTCGGGAATGACGCCGTTTTGCGCGAGCAGCCGGAAGCTGTCGCGACTGTCTTTCGGAATGCCCATTTTTCTGGTTTTAATGGCATGATTGGCCAAGTCGATCGACTGCTCGCAGGCTCGTTGCATATTGATGGCAATGGCATCCTGTTTCAGGCGATCTGCCTTGAAATCAATGTCGGCGGGCAGCGAGTAATAGCTTCGAATTTGCCGGACGCAACGTTCGATGCTCTCTTTCTTGTTCAGAGCCACATCGTTCATGCCGCGAGAATCCTTCCGCTGCGTTCGATGTCGGCAAGAATGTCGGCACGCTCTTCGTTCAGCTTCTGATAAAACGACAGCGTCAGCATTTCAAATGTTTCCGCCTCGTAGGGATTTGCGCAATACAGACGCCGCGACGCGGATACGACCTCCTTTTGCAGCACGGTGTTGGCCGCGCGCAAATCGATCAGATCGACCTCGCGCCCCAATGCGGACGCAAGATCTTCGCGCGCTTCCATAAGCTGCTCGCTCGTTGTTTTTTTCGACGCCGACGGCGACAGTAGCATCGCGATATCCGCATCGCTGCGTTCCCGTTCGTCGTCGGTACCCCAGCTCCCGAACGCATAGACGGCCTGCAGCAAGGGGAAACGCTTTCTCAGCATATCGACAACTTGTTGCTCCGCGCTCATGTTCTTCCCGGTTCGCATTTGGCGTAGGGGAAATTTTCGTGCCACGGGGCTTGCGCCAGTTCTTTCAGCAGCGCGACCAGCGCCGTCGCGGCGGCTTCCACCTGCTGCCGCCCGCACTCGCGGGACGCCTCGCGCGCATCGCCCTCCGACGCGCGCGGAAGAAAAGCGTGCCAGGGCCGCACGTAAAAGATCCCGTGGCCCGCCAGCGCCGCCACGGTCGGCTCGCCAACGGGCGATTGCCCGATTTTGTCTTGACGCAGCAAATCTTCGCGGACGTGCCACAGACGCGAAGTCTCGATGCGCCCGGCATGATCGCAGTACGTGCCGGTGATCCCGTCCGCCGTCAGCAAATCCGGCATGCACACAAAGGCCCGCCGCGCCGGCGGGGTGGCGTCCACGTGCGCGCGCAGGGCGGCGCGCAGAGTGTCGGTGTTGCCGCCATGCGCATTGACCACCACAATCTTGCGAATGCCGTCCTCTTCCAAGGCGGCGAAAATGTCCAGCATCACGCGCATCAGCGTGGTCACGCCAATGCGACAGGCGAACGGAAAGGCTTTGAAATTGACATTGTTGCCTACCGGCAAAGTGGGATACATCAGCGCCCGCGCGCCGTCCCGGTTGGCCGCCAGAACGGCATCGCGCGTGATCCGCTCGCCCAAAAAGGCGTCGGTCCCGTAGGGCAGCGCCGGACCGTGCGGCTCCACCGAACCGATCCCGATCACCACGGTCTCGGGCGCGAAAGCGCGCACTTCGTCCAGCGTCATTTCCATCAGAATCCCGGAACTCATCACAGCCCTCCTGCGCGCATAGCCTCAAAAAGAGCCTTGCGCCGATCATATCCATTGCCGCAAAACAGGTTGCGGGCGAAGCTCGCCCGCGGCCTACGGGCCGACTCTTTTCACCGGAACGGCCTTGAAGCGCACCGTACGGGGCAAGGGTCCGACGATCGGGCGCGCATACTTCAGGAAGGCCTCGGTCACGTCGTTGCCTTTGCGGTTGATGAACGAAGGCGGCATCTCGCGGGTTTCCCGGGCGACACTGCGCAGCGGAACGCACACGTATTCCACCCCGTAGCGGGCGCCGGACTTGCGCTTGATGGCGACGGAACCGTCGATTCTCCGCTCCACGGCATAGCGCACGGCCGCCTCGCCCGCCAGACGCGCCTCTTTGGCGTCCGTTTCCGAAACCACGTCCGGGAAGGAACGCTGTAAATAGCCGAATGTATCGGAGCGCACGCGCTTGATCGCGGTCTTGGCCTTGATCTCGGCCACCAGTAAATCGCCCAGGACACCGGTCCCGCTCAACTGCACGTTCCCGTGCGAATCCTTCTCGCTGGTGAACTTGGTGACGATGGGCGTCCCTTCCCCGTCCTGAATGCCTTCCGAAACGGCGATCATGCAGCGACCGTGCTTTTTGTACACCGCCTGCACATCCTTGACGAACGACTCGGTCCGAAACGGACGCTCGGGAAGATAAATCAGGTGCGGTCCGTCGTCCGGGCGGGTACGGGCCAGCGCCGCGGCGGCCGTCAAAAAACCGGCGTTGCGCCCCATGACCACCGATATATGCACGCCCGGCAGGGCGCGATTGTCCAAGTCGATGCCCATCAAAGCCATGGCCACAAATTTGGCGGCGCTGCCGAAACCGGGCGTATGATCGTTTTCGCGCAAATCGTTGTCAATGGTCTTGGGAATATGGAAGCAGTTCAGCTCGGCCTTCTGGCGCACGGCCTCCTCGTTGACAATATGGGCGGTCTCCGCCGAATCGTTGCCGCCGATGTAGAAGAAATAGCGCACCTGGTAGCGGTGCATGATTTCAAACATGGCCTTGCAGTCGTCGGCGGAAGGTTTCTTGCGGACCGAACCCAGGGCCGATGACGGCGTGGCGGCCACCGCCTCCAGTGTAGCGGCGCTTTCCTTGCGCAAATCGATGAAGTCTTCGCCGAGAAGCCCCTGAATGCCGTGACGCGCCCCGAAAATTTTGCCCACGTCCCGATGCTTCTTGGCCTCCAGGACGGCTCCGATCAGACTCTGGTTGATCACGGCCGACGGGCCGCCGCTCTGCGCGATCAGCATGTTTCCTCTTGGCATACGTTCCTCCCTGTGCTATGGCTGTCAATGAAACAAAGCACGCACTATGTCACGCTCCAGCACAGCAACGCAAGGGAAAAATGAGAGGGCCGCCGTATCACAAGGGACGCTGGGCCGTGGCGCGCGAGCGGATGCGCATTGCGAGTCCGCAGCCGCCCGCACAAGACCGCGAAGCCGCCGCCTTGGCGGACGCCCTGCCGACTCTGATGAAGCGCCTGGGTCTGGACGCCGCGCACTGGATGGCCGAACTGGAAGAATGCTGGCGGGAAACGGTCGGCGGGCCGGTCGCCCAACATACGCGACCCGGCCGCGTCGAACGCGGACGCCTCACGGTATTCGTGGACAGTTCCGTGTGGCTGAACGAACTTGCGCGCTACGGCCGCGCGACCCTGCTGTCCGCCCTGCGCAAAAAGTTCGGAGCGCAGCGCATCAAGGATCTGACACTGCAACTCGATCCGGACGGTCCCCGTCCCTCCCGCCGCCGTCGCGAGAGCGGGACCGGCGCCGCAACCGGCTCCGATACGGCAGCCTCCGCCCGCCGCCCGCCCGACTCACCGCACCCCGCTCCGGCGAACGCCGCCTCCCCCGACTCGCCGGCAACAGCCCCGCTCTGGTTCGATTCCCATGCGCATTTCACTTCGACCGCCGCCGCCGCCGACACCCTCGAGCGCGCGCGCCGGGCGGGCGTGGCACGAATCCTGGCCGTGGGCGGCTGCGACGAAGCGAACGCCATCGCGCAGGATCTGGCCCGGCGTTTCCCCGCCTGCGTCCGGGCGGCCGTCGGCTACGACCGCGATCAGGCGCCCGCCTTTGCGCAGACCGACCCGACCGCCCTCGCGCAACGCTTGCGCGCCGCCCTGCCCGCCTCGGACACCGCAGTGGCCATCGGCGAGATCGGACTGGACTTCCATTACCAGGCGGATACGGCGGAAGCGCAGATACATCTCTTCCGCGCGCAACTGGCTCTGGCCCGCGAACGCGCATGTCCGGTGGCGGTCCACAGCCGCGAGGCGGCGGCGGACACGCTGCGGGAACTGGAACGACACGCCCGCGCGTGGCGCGGCGCACCGGATCGCATGGGCGTATTGCACTGCTTTTGCGGCGACGACGCCATGGCGCAGGCCCTGCTCGCCCTGGGCTTCTGTCTGAGCTTCAGCGGCATCCTGACCTTCCCGCACAGCGACGCGCTGCGCTCCGTCGCGCGCCGCGTTCCCGCCGACCGGCTCCTGATCGAAACCGACGCGCCCTATCTGACGCCGGCGCCCCTGCGCGGACGTCGCAACGAACCGGCCTACCTGCCCCATACCGCCGCCGTCCTGGCGCAGGTCCGCGGCGTGACCCTGCCGCATCTGGCGCAAACGACCATGCGCAACGCCTGCCGCCTGTTCGGGCTGCCTGCGCCCATGTAGGCCGGTTTTTTTCACGCGCAATGAACTTTTCATGCTCGCCCATCGTTTAGGCTGAGGAACTTTTCATGCTCCCCGTCGTTTAGACTGAGGAAAGGAACAAGATCATGCGTAAAGGCAACGGGAACGCCATGAGCCTCGTGACGGCGACGATTTGTCTGCTGTGGGCGGACGCCACCAAGGCGCAGGCGCCGGACGAAGCGGAACCGGAAGTCAAGTTTGCGCACATGGAGGAAATCGTGGTCGTCGCCACGCGCGCGGAACGCGACCGCACGAAAGTTCCGTCCGCCGTAAGGATTATGGACGCCGAGGTTGTCCGCCTGGCGCAGGCCATGACCCTGGACGAACTGTTCCGCTCCCTGGCCGGGGTCGATTTGCAGAGTTCGGGATTTCCGGGCGGCAAGCCCCGCGTTTCCATGCGCGGTCTCACGCCGGGATTCGGCTCCAAGCGCGTTTTGGTGCTGGTGGACGGACGCCGCATTAACGACGCCTTCCAGGGCAGCGCCGATTTCATGCTGCTGCCGACGGACGCCATCGAACGCATCGAGGTGGCGCAGGGTCCGGCCTCGGCGCTGTACGGCTCGAACGCCATGGGCGGGGTAATCAACATCGTAACACGCCGCGGCGACGCCACCCCCGTCACCGCCTTGCGCATGGCGGCGGGCAGTCACCGCACACGGCACTTTCAGGCGGCCCACGGCGCCCGTGCGGGAGCGCTGGATTATTTCGCGGCGGGCAGCCATATCGAGACCGACGGCTTCACGCGCAACCGCGACGGATCGAAACGGGACTGGCGCGCCGAGCATGCGCTGGTCAATCTCGGAACGGCGCCGGACGCGCATTCCGATCTGCGGATCGGACTGGGCTCCTATCACGGACGCGGACGGGACGACGAAGCCGCCCGCGACAGCCGGACCGACTACCAGACCGTCGCCTACAGCCGCAACTGGAACGGAGCGCCCGACGCCCTTTTCAGCGCGCGCCTCTACCGCAACGGCGAACGACACCTCTACGACTGGTCCTATCCCGGCCGGGGCCTGTACGACCTGGAAACCTGGGCGGCCGACTTGCAGCAGGCGTTTCGCGTCGGCGACCGCCAGCGCTGGGTGATCGGCGGCGAACTGCGACGCGAACAGGCGGACATCGACGAAACCACCGGACCGATCGACGAAACCACCGACACGGGGGCCTTGTACCTGCAGGACGAAATACAGATCACGGACCGCTGGATCGCGACACTGGGCCTGCGCCTGGACGCCAACGCCGACTATACGGACGCTTGGAGTCCGCGAATGGGCCTGCTCTGGCTCGTCTCGGCGGACAGCGAGATCTTCGCCGGAATCCATCGCGCCCACCGCGCGCCGGCGCTGTCCGATCGCTTTGTCAATGTGCAGTTTGCCGGCATGCGCTTCGAGGGCAACCCCGATCTCGATCCCGAAACACTGACCGCCTACGAACTGGGCTGGCGCGGACGCTGGCTCGAACGCCGACTGCAGGCCGAAACCACGCTGTTCTACAACGATCTCGAGGACTCTTTCGATTTCGCCCTGGCGGCGGACGGCGTCTTTCGCAATCGCAATGCGTCCCGCGCGCAGACGCAGGGCGCGGATCTGCGACTGCGCTACGCGCCCGGCACGCGTTTGGCCATCACGCTCAACTACGCCTATACCGACGGCGAATACCGGCGTTTCGAGTCGAATCCAACGGTGGAAGGCAATCGTCTGCCTTACCTGGCGCGCCATAAGGCGACCCTGGAAGTGGAAACCGTTTGCCCGCTCGGATGGAGCCACCTGGCGCGGCTGCGTCACGTCGACACGCGTTTCGGCGACGACCGCAATACGGCGGAAAACAAACTGGACGCCTATGCCACGGTGGACTGGCGCACGCGCGCGCCCATTGGCGGACATGCCGCCGCCACGCTCAGCGTGGACAATGTGTTCGATGAAACCTATCGCGACCTGCCCAACGAAGAGCGACCCGGCCGCGTCGTGATGGCAGGCCTGGAAACGATGTTCTGACTACTCCAGTCGCAGCAGCGCGCGAACGCGGGCGTCCAGAACGGCCGGCGACGGACGCAGGGTCGCCAGATCGTAGCGCGCGAGCAGGTCGGACGGTCGCAGCGTCTCGCCCCACGCCGCCCATCCGCACCACCAGGCCAGCAGGCCGACAACCGTGGCGGACGCGACGCCGCGCTCGCGCAAGGCGGCCAGACGCGT
Organism: uncultured Victivallales bacterium; assembly: GCA_964646045.1. Taxonomy (GTDB): domain Bacteria; phylum Verrucomicrobiota; class Kiritimatiellia; order UBA8416; family SLMC01; genus CAZYAW01. Next base: position 11,003 of record CAZYAW010000100.1, read on the forward strand.
GTCGCCATGCCGCTTGGCCAGGCGCCGTCCGTCTTCGGCCACCACCAGCGGCACGTGCGTGGTGGCGGGCGAGCGCAAGCCCAGCGCCGCGGCCACCTGCCGCTGACGATGCGCGGCGGCCAGCAGATCGGCGCCGCGCAGGGCCTCGTCGATGCGCATAGCGTCGTCGTCCACCACGCAAGCCAGCATGTAGCCGGCGCCGTCGGCATGGCGCGCCAGCACGAAGTCCCCCGTCTCCACGGCGCTGTCGCGCGTTTGCCGTCCGCAAAATCCGTCCTGCAACGATTGCGGACCGGGCTCGGCCCGAAAACGCCAGGCCGGCAAACGTCCGGCCGGCAACGCGGCGGCGGCGGTGGCGAAATCGGTAAACCGACCGCGACAGCGCCCCGCATAGAACAGGCCGTCCTCGCCCTCTTGCGGAGCGCTTTGCGCGTTTTCGACATCGCGTCGGCTGCAGACGCAGGGATAGACCCGACCCAGAGCCCGCAACCGCTCCAGCGCCGCGCGATAGCCGGCAATTCTCGCGCTCTGCACGTAGGGTTCGTACGGGCCGCCCACGTCCGGACCCTCGTCCCAGTCCAACCCCAGCCAGCGCAAGTCGTCAAGCGCCTCCTGCGCGGCGGCGGGCTTGACCTTGGGATGATCCAAATCCTCCATGCGCAGAACCAGCGTGCCGTTTCGCGAGCGAATCGACAGCCAGGCCAGCAGAAAAGTGCGGGCATTGCCCAGATGCAGCGCGCCCGTCGGACTGGGCGCCAGCCGTCCGCGCGGCGCCCGCCGCACCGTCGCGCGGGCCGCGCGCGTTTTCAAAAAAAACGTTCGGTCGCTTGTCATGGTTGCCCTTTCACATGTAGCGTATCCAAGAAGAATCCATTGCAAAAACACTCGCGTTGTTCAACACTGAACCGAACTGCAATAGAACTTTCGGGCGCGACAGACAATATACAGGAGAAGACCCCAGCAAGGAGAACCGGCCAGTGAAAGACAGGGCGTTTCAACTGATTTTCGACGAGCACAACCGCATGGTGGCCGCCTATCTGCACAGCATGCTGGGCGATTGGCACGAAGCGGCGGACCTGACACAGGAAACCTTTGTGGTGGCCTACGGCAAGATGCGCGAGTTCGAAGCCGATCGTTCGCTGGCCGCCTGGTTGCGCGGCATCGCCCGCAATTTGGCGCGCAACGCGTTGCGCGCCAGAAAAAAACGACTGGCGCTGCTCGACCACGAAAGCGTGGAACGACTGTACGCCAAAATGGACGCGCTACCAGGCGACACGCCCTGGGAGGAACGCCTCGAACCCCTCGACGAATGTCTGGCAAAGCTGCCGGAACGACAACGGCAAAGCGTGGATATGCACTACGGACAGGATCTGACGGGACGGCAAATCGCCGAACGCCTGGGGGTGAAAGTCAAAACGGCTTTTCAAATGCTGTGGCAGGCCCGCGAGGCGCTACGCGCCTGCATCGAACAATGGCTGGATCATGCGCGCGCGCAGACGGACGCCGCACGCTCGCCCTCGTCGCGCCTGGCCCCCGAACAAACGAATCTCCCTGCCGCGAGGACGCCATGAAAAACGAAACGGACAAAACCGCAGCCGCGCCTTCGGACGACTCCGCCGCGGACGCCTTCCGCTGGGAATGGCAAGCCGAGTTCGCTCGCGCCGTCCACGATGCCGACGCGGCGGAACGCTTGAGCCTGCAAACGACTCTGGACACTCTGCTGCAGGTGCGCTATGGCCGGGCGCCGGTACGGGCGCAGTGGGCCGCGGTGGAACGGGGGATCGCAGGCAGCGCTGCGCCGCAAGGCCATCGGCTGCGTCCGTGGCGCTGGGCGCCCTGGCTGGCGGCGGCCGCCGCAGCGCTGGTCTGGCTGATGCGACCGCCCCCCGGCGAATCGCCGGACCCGACGATTCCGGTGGATCACGCCGCGCCAGTCGTGGCGGAGGCCCTGTTGCGAACGGTGACGCCGGGCTGCCGCGCCCTGGCGCCCGACGGAACGATTCTCGACCTGCAAGCGGGAACACGATCTTTGCCGGCCGGGACTCGGATCGAGACGGAAACGGGATCATGCGACACGGTCGTCGGCCTGAATGCGGAAATCGCAGTTCGGCTCGGAGAAGAAACGAGCCTGACCGTGGCTCTGCTGCGCTCACCGAACGAAGGCGGCGATGTCGTCGCCCTGCAGCGCGGCGAAATTCTCGTGAACGCCCCGCGCAAGGGCGTGCCGTTCCGCATAACCTCTCCGATCGGCGATGTGCGGGTGCTGGGTACGCGCTTCGGCGTCCTGCTGCTCGACGAGAAAACCGCACTGCCGCCGGAACTGCGCGATCTGCCCTTGCCGGCTCTCTGCGTAGCGGTGGAATCCGGCGCCGTCGCTTTGACGGGGGCGGATGCGGCGTTGACAGTGCATGCGCGCCATCTGGCGCTGGTCAGCGCCGCGCAGGACGTCCGGCGCTTGGGACGATGGGACCGCATTTTGACGCAGACAAAAATAATCCATACGGGAAAGGAGGCTGACAGGAAAGAAAAACCAGATCGTACAGACAATCATGATGTGAATGAGATACAGACAAACAACCTATCAACCGAAAGGGAACCATCTATGAAATTAAGCCAGGGAACCATGATGGCGGCGTTGGCCGCAGCTCTGATCACCAACTCGGCGGCGATCGGCGAGGAGAACGCGCAGAGTGCGAAAACACCGCAGGGCGCACAGGCTCCGGCTACGCAAGTCGTACGAAAGACGACATTCAGCGGTAATCTCGCGAAGATCGAAAACGGCAAGCTGACCCTCGCTGTGCCGAACAAGTCGGAGAGGGGTGCGAAAACCCTCGAAAGAACGTGGCTGCTCGCCAAAGATCCGGTCGTTATTCGTTTGGGAAAAACAGAAGGAAACGGGGTCGAGAAACTTGCACTGGCGGATCTCGAAGAAGGCGTTTACATGCATGTCGAAGTGACCTACGGACCTATGCAGTCCGAGCATGTCACAAAGATTACCATCAGGTAAGGGCTAGGCATGAGAGAAATCGGCATGCGGGAGTCGGACAAAAGACGCTGACACTCAGTCCCGAATACCGCCTTTCAAACGAGGCGCTTGCAGAACCGAGCAAAAAGGTTGTGCAGGCGCCTTTCGTTTTAAATCCGTCCACAGTTCGCAGTCAAGTTCGGCCACGCGCTCTAAGAATAGACGCTCACGAGACGTTTTCGGTGTGGAACAGCGTGACTCATCGGAAACGGAGGCTATTATGAACGCAGAACTCATGCAGAAAGAAGTCGTGCGGGAGCTTCCCTTTGAAGACATGATGAAGCTTTTCGAAACGCTGACGTTCCGTGAAAAGTGGGCGAAAGTGCGCTACGGTCTCAAGCAGCCCCGCGAATCGGGCGAATACAAGTGGGCGGCTTTGCAGATACGGCGCCTGATTTCGCCACTCTCGGCCGTGGCCGTACCGGCGCTGGGTTTGCTGCTGATGGTCACGCTGGCCGGCATGAAGCCGTTGCCCAAACCGTTGCCGACGATTCGCATTACGGACCAGGCGCCCCCGCCCGACCTGATCGACCCCGTGCTTCCGCCCGAGAATCCCCCGCCGCCGGATCCCGAACGCATTGTGGATCCGAGCGCCGATTTCATGCCGTCCCCCGGCAAGACGCAGGCGGGACCGAACACCGACTTCAGCCCCCAAACGGCGCCCTTGACTGCGGTAGCCATGATTCGCAGCAAGGTCGTTATGCGCGGAATCCTAAGGGCTCGCAGACCGGGCGTGCGCGGCGATTTGCTGAAAAAAGGCGGAGGCGGCAGCCATACGGAACGGGCCGTCATGCTCGCCTTGCGCTGGCTCAAGCAGAATCAGGCGGCCGACGGCTCCTGGCTGGGCGGCACGGAACAACTCAACGACAGCAAGGTCAAGGCGGCTATGACCGGTCTTGCGCTGTTGACGTATTTGGCCCACGACGAAAAGACGGATTCGCCGGAATTCGGAGAAACGGTGGCCAAGGCGATCAAATGGCTGCTGGACAATCAGGTGGCGGGCGGCGGATGGAATCGCAGTTATCAGCATCCGATCGCCACCTACGCGCTCTGCGAAGCCTACGCCATGACACGGATCCCCGACGTTCGCGAAGCGGCGGAACGAGGACTGGACATCCTGATTGCCGGGCAGAATCCGGACGGCGGCTGGCGGTACCGGTTGGATCCCGCCCTGGACAACAATGTCAGCGATTCCTCCGTCATGAGCTGGTGTACACAGGCTCTGAAGGCCGGTCAAATCGCAGAGCTGAATCGGCCGGGTCTGGAAGAGGCCATGGCAAGGGCGATCCGAGGATGGCAGGGGAACTTCCAGGGAGTCTCCCACGCGGGCCATTTTCAGTACAATCGGCGCGACCCCCGTTTCCCCGGCCTGACCGGGGCCGGCGTACTGTCGTTGCAGTTGCTGGGCGCATCCGAGACGGACGCGGCGCGTGCCGGCATGCAGTACCTGCTCGAAAAGCGCAACACTTTCCAATGGGAGGGCGCCAAGTGGCAGGACGTCTATTACTGGTACTACGACACGCAGGCCCGTTTTCAGGCGGGAGGCGCGTCGTGGGACGACTGGAACAGCAAGTTTTCGAATGCGCTGGTCGCTGCGCAGAAGGTCGTTCACAAGGCCATAGCGGATCCGAATGGCCAGATGGTGGATGTCGGCTACTGGTGCACCGGCAACCATCGCGGCGGACGGGTGATGGATACCACCCTGTCGGCGCTGCAACTGATGGTGTATTATCGCTATTTGCCGACCTTCCGAAAGGTGGAGGAGGTCCTCGCCGCGGAAGGCAACCCGCCGCAGGGAGTGGCGGCTCCCGATCTGGACATGAATATGCGGCTGTGAATTTTTCCGATTGCCGCTTGACTTCTCCGAGGGAGGAAGTGTAGTGTGCTCCCTGTCTTAAGCGAATCCGGTGTCGCAAACAGGCGCCTTCGGCGTTCGCAGTAACTGGGCCATTCAATCAGACGGGGAGCACGGTCATGGAAACAGTCGTAGCGGGTGCAGCCGAAATGGCAGGCAATATGGGAACCGACACCCTGGTGGCGGGAGCGGCGGACGCCATTAGAATATCCATGGGCAAAATGGGCGGGGTGGCGGCCATCGCCATGGCCGCGCTGGGCTCCGCGCTCGGTACCGGCGCGGCCGGACTGGCGGCGATCGGAGCCTGGAAAAAGTGTTTCGCCCAGGACCGCATGGCCCCCTTCATGCTGGTCGCCTTCATTGGCGCGCCTCTCTCGCAAACCATTTACGGCATGATCCTGATGCGTTCAATCAACACTGCCGCCGACACGGCGCCCGCCAACTTTCCCTTTTTTATCGCCGCCGGACTGCTGGGCGGTCTGGCCATGGGCGTCTCGGCCTGGATGCAGGGACGCGCGGGCGCGGGCGCCTCGGACGCCTTCGCGGAAACCGGCAAGGGCTTCGGCAACTACCTGATGTCGCTGGGCGTCATTGAAACCGTCGCCCTGTTCGTCATGGTGTTTGTCATGATCTACATCAACTAGCGCACAGGCAGGCTGCGCCCGCAACTCAGAGGTCAGAAGTCAGTGGGGCCTCGTGATGTCGCAGACTCCATCAGATTTTTCGAGGGACTGAATATCCAATATCCAACAAGGAATTTCCAACCGACCAACTTTTTTGTGTATTTGCCTTGGATATTGGATATTGCTTGCTGTGCCTCGCCATAGCCGTAGGCGACGGCTGGTTGGCTGTTGGACATTGTTCT
>CAZYAW010000101.1:0-6463 GCA_964646045.1 uncultured Victivallales bacterium
CCCGAAGTCGGCTCGGAGGCTTTGTTCTGCAATTCGTTCCTCTGTCGCCTCAATTCAAAAGAAAAGGGTGGACGGCATCCAAGCAGGTCAGAGCGCTGCGGAAATCCGCATTACTGCACAAAGGCAAGACCTGACGCTTCGGAACATCGACCTGGAACCGATATTTGGTCTTGTGGCTTACCGTCCACCCAAAACAACACTATCCAAAATTTGGTTCAGAAATCAATTTTAATTTCTTGTCTTTGCAGAGGCCGCAGCCGTACAGCAGGCCAAGCAGCAGTTGGTCGCGGGTGGTCGCGGCGGCGGCGAGCAGGTCGCGGATTTCCTGCCGATTGAGTATTTCGGGCAGAGTGAAGCCGCGCTTGGGCGTGACCAGGCGGGCGGTAAGGGTCTTGCCGCACAATTTGTCGAACACGGTGCGCAACGCCGAGAGCGTCATGCCCATCCAATGCCAGGAGCATTGGGTTTCGGCAAGCTGCTCGAAGTAATCCTGGATCAGCGGCGCGTCCACGCGGTCGGGCGAGCAGCCGGCATGGCGGTAGAAGTTTCGCAAAACAGAGCGGTAGATGGTCCGCGTAGAAGGTCCGTAGCCGCGTCGACTCAGTTCGTTGGCGATGCGGTCCCAGAAGGTTGTCCAGTCGGTTCCCGCGTCGAGTGCGATCGGGGGCTCGCGGCCGAAGGAAGGCGGCTGAACGGCTTTTCAAGGCCAGACACTGGCCGTTTCCTAGGCTTTTGCGGCGGGTAGGCCGCCGGCGCTTTTGGCGGTGCGCACCAGGGCGGCGGCTTCGCGGCAGGCGTGGCGACCAAAGGGCATGATGAGATAGAGGCGCCGTCCGGCGGCGATCATGGCCGCCGCCAGTTCATGGGCCAAGTCCAGGCCGAACTTGCGCTGATCGGCCGCATCCGCATAGCGTTCAAAGTCCGCCAGCAGGGAGGCGGGGACCTGTATGCCGGGGATACGGCCTTCGGCGAAAAAGCGCGCGTTGCGCAGACTGGCCAGCGGCAGCAGGCCGGGGAAGAAAGGCAGGTCGAGCGGCGCCACGCCGTCGCGCAGACGCTCGTATTGCTCCATGGAAAAAACCGGCTGGGAGAAAACGAATTCGGCGCCGGCTTCGGCCTTGGCGGCCAGCCAGCGCAGTTGGGCCTGACTGGCCTGGCCCACGGCGCAGCCGGCGCAGTAGTCGGGCGCGTCGGAGATTTTTTCGCCGTTGATCATGCGCCCTTCACGCATATTGCGAATCAGGCGCAGCAGTTCAAGCGAGCTTTTGACATCGCCCACCCGTTTGGCCAGCGAGGCCAGGTGGCCCATGGACGGCGAGTCGCCGGTCACGGCCAGCAGTCCGCGCAGATCCAGATCCCAGCCGCCCAGCAGGCGGGAATGGATTTGCAGCAGGTTGCTCTGCGTGACGGCCATGTGCGCCAGCGCCGGTACGCCCAGTTGTTTCTGCAGGGCGGCGGCCACCACGGCGGCGTCGCGGCCCACCGTGGCGCCGGGATTGTCGGGCACGTCGAACAGATCCGCTCCGGCATCGCGCACAAGATTGGCGCCGGCCAGAATTTCGGGCAGGGTTTGATTGCGTTCGGCCCGGATTTCGACGCTGACTACGGCGGTTTTCCTTTGCAAAAGCCGACGGATCGGATTTACGTCGAGCGCCGCCGGGGGCGGCGGGGTTTTGACCGCCGCGACGACGAGTTCGCGCGGGCGGCGCGGGGCGACGGTTTTTCCGGCAATGGCCGCGGCCAGGGCGCGGATGTGACGGGGTTCCGTGCCGCAGCAGCCGCCGACCAGGGCGGCGCCGCGCGCGGCCAGGCGGGCGCCGATGCGCGCGAAGTCCTGCGGGTCGAGGTCGTACTGCGCCACGCCGCGCACGATGGCGGGATGTCCGGCGTTGGGCGCAACGGTTACGGGCAGCGCCGTGCAGGCTGTCAGGATGTCGAGCGTTTCCTCGATGGCGCCGGGGTGCTGGCAGTTGGCTCCCAGCGCCACGACGGACTCGCCGCTCGCCAGGTCGGCCAGGCGCCGGATGCGTTCGCCGCGGCCGAGTCCGCCGCCGACGTTGCCGATCTGAAAGACGATCGGCAATCCGATCCGGCTGCCGGCGCTCAGGGCCAGTCGCGCCTCGCGCGGATCGGTGAACGTTTCAAAGAGCAATGCGTCCGCCCGCTGCAGCGCGTCGCATTGGCGCAAAAAAGTATCCAGCAGCGTTGCGTCCGAATAATCCTCGGAGGCCAGCCCGAGACCCAGCGGCCCGACCGAGGCGAAAACATAGGCCTGGCCGTCCGCCGCCTGCCGCGCCAGCTCGACTCCGGCCGCGTTGATGTCCGCGCAGAGATCGGCCTGCCCGATCTCCGCCAGCGCCCGGGGGTTGGCGGCAAAGGTATTGGTGGTCAGCGTCCGGGCGCCGGCCTCCAGATACTGCCGGTACAGACCGCGCACGAGTTCGGGTTCGCTCAGATTGAGCGTTTCCACGGTTTCGGCGGAGGGCGCGCGACGGTACAGGGCCGTACCGATCGCGCCGCAGCCGACCAGGACCGTGCGCTGGAAGGCGTCGAATTTCACTTTTTTCATACAGGGTTTTTCTCCTGAATCCGAATCCAAGGGTAACCTCGCTTCGCTCGGTAGCTTTCAGACAGAGAAGACTGCGAGATATTGCCCTGCACTCTTACATCGCAACCGGACGAACCGTCCTCCCCCTCTCATTTTGGCAGCCATAGTACTCCTCTCGACCTCGAAATGCAAGACTTTTTCACCACGGATTACACAGATTACACGGATGGGAACGGGACATCATTTCAAGCGCGTTTTCGTACAGCTTTTCATCCAGCCCGGGCTTCAGATCGTAGAGCGCCGCCTGGGCCGCCCCAATGATCTTCTCGCTCAATCCCTCATGTTTCATTTCGTGTATTCCGCGTATTCCGTGGTCAATATAAAACGCAATCCATGGCGCTTTTTTCTTGACCGCTCCTCTGACGCCCCCGACTACAGATTCCCATACATTCAAGAAGATATTTGTCACGGCATACACGAGACATGCGAATTAAAACAGCTTCCATTTGAGAGGCGAGTATGATAGCAGTTATCCGATGGATTGCCGAGATGTCTATGCGAGGGGAGGATATTCCATGCTCAGAGAGCGTTGCCGGTTTGACGAACTGCCCGACTGGGAAAACTGTCGTCTGCCCCAGCGTCATGCGCTGCCGCCGCGGGCGCGTTTCGAATCCTGGCCGGACGAGGAGTCGGCGGCGCGGGGCGGGTCGAGTCCGCATAGTCTCTCGTTGAACGGCGCCTGGAAGTTTTCCTTTTACGATACGCCGATGGCGGCGCCTGCGGAGTTCTTCCAGTCCGCCTATGCCGACAAGGACTGGGCCACGATTCCGGTGCCCGCCAACTGGCAGATGCAGGGGTACGGGCGCCCGCATTACACCAATGTGCAGTTGCCGTTTCCGGATCAGTGGCCGCGCGTGCCGTCCGAGAATCCGACCGGCTGCTACCGCCGCGTCTTTACAGTGGCCGCCGACCGCCTCGGATCGCGCTTCGTTCTGCGTTTCGACGGTGTGGATTCGGCCTTTCATGTCTGGCTGAACGGCCGGGAACTGGGCTTCAGCAAGGGCAGTCGTCTGACGGTGGAGTTCGACGCGACCGACGACATTGTGGCGGGCGCGAATCTGCTGGCGGTGCGCGTCGTGCAGTGGTCCGACGGCAGTTATCTGGAAGATCAGGACATGTGGTGGCTGAGCGGCATCTTCCGCGACGTCACACTGCTGGTCTTGCCGCCGGTGCATCTGTACGATATTCGCGCCAGAACCGTATTCGACGAGGCCTTCCGCGACGCGACGCTGCAGACGCGCGTGACGATGCGGCATGCAACGAATTCCCGCACCCGCTATGTGCTGGCCATGACGCTGCTCGATCCCGACGGCGTGACGGTGGCGCAGGCGGCCCGCGCTCTGCCGCGCGCGCGCAAGGACGGGCAGGCGGTATTGGAAGCGGATCTGCCCGTGGCCGCGCCTCGGCCGTGGACCGCCGAAACGCCGCATCTCTACACGCTGCGCCTGGCCGTTCAAGACGAGGCCGGGCGGACCGTCGAGGCGACGGCGATCCAGATCGGATTTCGTCAGGTGGACATCCGGAACGCCGTGCTGCGCCTCAACGGCAGGCCGGTCAAGCTCAAGGGCGTCAATCGGCACGATCACAGTCCCGATCGCGGCAAGGCGGTGACGCTGGACGACATGCGCAACGACGTGCGGCTCATGAAGCGGCACAATATCAACGCGGTGCGCACGTCGCACTATCCGAACGATCCGCGCTTCTACGATCTGTGCGACCGGTACGGTCTGTACGTGATCGACGAATGCGATTTGGAGGCGCACGGTTGCGGCTATGAAGCGCCCGATATTCCCGCCAAGGCGCCGGCTTGGCGGGCGGCCTTTGTAAATCGCATGCGGCGCATGGTGGAGCGCGACAAGAACCACGCCTGCATACTGCTGTGGTCGCTGGGCAATGAAGCGGGGTTCGGTCCCAACCATGTCGCCATGGCCGAGTGGACACGACGGGTCGATCCGACGCGGCCGGTGCATTACGAGGGCGATCGGGAAGGGGTTTGCGTGGACGTGTGCAGCGTGATGTATGCGCCGGTCGCCAGCGCGCGCGACGCCGGCCGCGGCCGGGACGGCAAGCAGGCGCTGCCGCAGTATCGCATGAATCTGCCGCAGCAACGGTCCATGCCGGCCTTGTGGTGCGAATACGCGCACGCCATGGGCAACGGACCCGGCGGATTGAAGGAGTACTGGGACGAGTTCTACAAGTATCCGCGACTGGCCGGCGGTTTTGTCTGGGACTGGCTGGATCAGGGCATTCGCAAGAAAATCCCCGTGCCCGGTCGTCCGGTCGACCCGAGTCCCGCTCCGCGTCCGGCCCGCAACGGCCGGACGCCGCCGCTGGGCCGCAACGAGATGTGGGCCTATGGCGGCGATTTCGGCGACGAGCCCAACGACCACTCGTTTCTGATCAACGGACTGGTGTTTCCCGACGGGCGGCCGTCGCCGGGTCTGATCGAGTACAAGGCCGTACTGCAGCCGGTCGAGATGCGGGCCGGACGTTTGCGCGAAGGGCTTGTGCGGGTGCGCAACCGCTACGATTTTCAGACACTCGAAAGTCTGACCCTGATCTGGAAGGTGCAGGTCGAGGGGCGGGTTGTGCAGGAGGGTTCCCTGCCGTTGCCGGCGCTGCCGCCCGGCAAGAGTCGTCTGGTCAAGATTCCGTACGCTCTGCCCGTGGCGCCGGAGGGCGAATGTCATTTGGATCTGGACTGCGTCTTGCGGCGCGCCTGTCTGTGGGCCGGCAAGGGCCATGCGGTGGCCGGCGCGCAGTTCGCGCTGCCGGTCGAGGCGGCGCGCAAGCCGCCGGTTTCCCTGCGGGCCGGATCTCCGCCCTTGCGTATCGGGCACGAGGGTGGTCGGGCGCTGATCACGAACCGGCGCCTGCGGGTCGTTTTCGACAAGGCGCGGGGCGTGATGACCCGCCTGGAATGGCAGGGTCGCAATCTGGTCGAACAGGGGCCGGTCGTCCATGTCTGGCGGGCGCCCACGGAAAACGAAGGCAGCTCGTGGGGCGGACACAACAACGGAGTCGCCGCGCGCTGGCGTCAGCGCTATTTGGACCGTCTGCGGCAGCGCCTGGACCGGTTCGAAATTGCCGAGGCGGAGAACGGCGCGGTACGCGTGCGCGTGTTCGCCAGTCTGGCGCCGCCCTGTTTCCGTTACGGGTTTGTCTGCGCCTACGACTACCTTTTCGCGGCCGACGGCGAGACCAGGCTGCACTGTCGGGTCGAGCCGCAAGAGGATGTGCCGGCGACACTGCCGCGTATGGGTCTGCAATGGCGGTTGCCCGGGGCGCTTAATCGCGTGGCGTGGTACGGCCTGGGGCCCGGCGAGAGCTATGCCGACAGCCGGCAGGCGGCGCGGGTCGGGCTGTACCGGGCGCGGGTGGATCAGTTGCTGACGCCCTATGTGCGACCCCAGGAGAACGGCAATCGCATGGAGACGCGTTGGGTGACGCTCGCCGACCGGCAGGGTGCGGGGTTGCGGGCCGAGGGTCTGCCGCATTTCGATTTCAGTGCGCATCGGTTTTTGCCTGAAGATTTCGCGAATACCATGCACAGCGGCGAACTCAAGCCGCGTCGCAACGTGATTCTCCATCTGGATCTGCGGCAGCGCGGACTCGGCACGGCCGCTTGCGGACCCGACGTGGCGCCCGCCTATGAGCTAAAAACGCAGCCGTTTTCGTTTGGCGTCGTTTTCCGGCCGTGCCGCGCGGAGTAGGCGGAGAAGGGAATTTGCTGTCCGTTCGGAAGAGGGAACAGGGAGAGACTCTTTCGTCATGCCGGCGGTTTCCGCATGCTCAGCAACTGCCGCCGCCTCGTTCGCGCCGCTTGACTTTCGCGAATGAGATGCTAGGGTGTCT
>CAZYAW010000102.1:0-20486 GCA_964646045.1 uncultured Victivallales bacterium
GCTTTGGCGACATGCAGGACAACCGAGTTGATCGTTCCATCGAAAGAGGATTGGCCTATCTGGTCCGCGTTCAGCGCGCAGACGGGAGTTTCCCCGGCACTCACGGTACGACAATCGGCGTTGTCGGGCTGGTCGGCCAGGCTTTTCTGGCTCAAGGCCATTTGCCCGGAAATGGAAATGCCTATGGCGTGCTTTTGAACCGTTGCGTAGATTACATGCTCAAACATCACGACGGCAGAAACGGCTGGATGGGGGGTGTCGGAAACAGAGGTCAGATGTACGCCCATGCGATCGGGACGTTGTTTCTGTCCGAGGTTTCGGGCATGTTGGATCCGGATCGGCAGTCAAAGGTGGACGCCATGCTTCCCAAGGCCGTGCAGTTGATTCTCGCCGCGCAACAAGTCGAGAAAAACGGCCGCGATCGCGGCGGATGGCGTTACGGTGCGGGTTCCCGTGACAGCGACATGTCTGTCAGCGGATGGACGTTGATGGCGTTGAGGTCTGCGCGGCTCAACGGCGCGCCCGTGCCTGCGGGAGCCATCGAGATGGCGGTCGAATATGTCCTGCGGCATCATCACGGCGGGCAAGGCTCGTTCGGCTATCAGGACACGACAAGGTTTGCGCCCACATTGACCGGGGCCGGCATTCTTTGCCTCGAATTGTGCGGCCGGCACGGGCATCCGGCCACGCAGCGGGCTTCCGGCTATCTGATGGCGCATTATCGGGGCCTGCCAAGACAGGACAGGCCTTTTTACGGCATGTACTATACGGCGCAGGGCCTGTTTCAGATGGGCGGTGAAGCATGGCGGAAATTTTCCGAATGGATGTACAACTACTGGATTCCCCGTCAGAGAACCGATGGTTCGTGGATCGGGAGCCGCCATGAGGAAGCCAACACTCCCGCCTACGCCACAGCGCTGGTTATCAACGCATTTTCGGTACCGTTACGTCAGTTGCCTATTTATCAGCGGGACGAGACGGTTGACGACTAGCCATTTACTATATCAGTCCGGCGCGGGAGAGTTTGACCAGTCTTTTCGACTATGCCCCGCACTCCGGGCTGCGTCAATGGGCGGGGCGCATGCTCGATCTCGTCTTGCTGGATCGGGTGTCGATCTGCCTGTCGATTTACGCTTCTCCTGTAGCGGACTGAATGCCGATGAGGTCGCCATGGCGGCACTTTCGCGTCCGGACCGTCCCGACGGCCTGTTGGCTCTGGACCCCGGTGCCCGCCGGTGTAGTGCGCGCGGCCCGGCGGCTGGGGCTGACGCTCGGACGGGATTTCGACATAGTGGGCTCGGGGCGCGAAGAGGAGGTCGTCATGAGCCTCATAACCGGGGCGGAATTTTTGACAGAGGAAGGGCCGGGAGGTGTCATATGCGAAAGTCGCTTAGCCTTTGGGTCGTATGGACGGCGGGTATTCTGGAGGGGTTGGGGACGACTGCGGGAGCCGACGCGCCGAAAGAGGCGACGAAGGCCGTGCCGGCGCATCTGGTGGCGGAGTTCCGGGTGAAGCGCGAGGAGATTTTCGAGTTCGCGAAGAAGCCGACCGTCACCAGGGAAGGCGATACGGTAACGATTTCCTTCGCCACGAAGGGGTTCTGCGATGTCACGGTGGCGATCCAGGACGCGCAGGGCCGCATTGTGCGGCATTTGGCTTCCGGCGTATTGGGCGACAACGCGCCGTCGCCTTTCCGGAAGGGGTCCAAGGAACAAGTCCTGATCTGGGACAGCAAGAACGACAAGGGCGAGTATGTGGACGACCGGGCCAATACGCGGGTGCGCGTCTCGCTGGGCTTGCGCGCCCGTTTTGAAAGACAGTTCCTGTGGAGTCCCTATCGCGCCGAGACGAGGGAAGTGGGGATACCGCTCTCGTTCAAGGCGCAGCCCGAGGGCGTCTACGTGTACGACGGCAGCACGTTCGACCATTTGCGCCTGTTCGATCACCAGGGCCGCTATCTGCGCACGCTGCATCCTTTCCCGTCGGATCGCTTGAAGCAGGTGCGGGGCTTGCGCCGCCGCGTTTTCGAGCAATCGGGAACAATGCTTCCCTGGAAAAGCGGTTTTTTCCATTCCAGTCTTCTGACGATGGGCTCGAACACCCGCGCTCCGCATGGCGAAGGACAGGTCGTGGGCACGGGCGTGTCGGCGCTGGACGTGCGGGCCGGGCGCCTGGCCCTGGCCTATCATATTCTCAATCGTCTCGCGACGGACGGATCAACCGGCGGGCTGCCGCTGGAAGGTCCGGCGACGCATGTGGGCGGCTACTTCCCGCGCAGCGTGGCTCTGAGCCCCGACGGTAGGACTTTGTACTTGACCGGCTTCAATCGCGACAACAACAGCCATCCGCATCTTACCCGCATCACCTGGGTGCAGGGGGTGGGGCGCATCGATATGGAGAAGAGTGAAAAGATAAAGCTTTTCGCCGGGACGCTGAGCGCCGATCACAAACTGGGCGGCACGGAGTCCGGAAAGTTCCGCTCGCCGGTTGCAGTCGATACCGACCCGCAGGGTCGGGTGTATGTGGCCGACTACGGCAACGACCGCATTCAGATATTCGATGCGGAGGGTCGGCATTTGAAGAATCTGGTCGTACCCCACGGCCGGGCCTGTCTTCCGGCGGAGGTGGCGATCAATCAGCGCAACGGCGACATCTACGTTTTTTCGTATTATCTGGAATGCTTCGCCTATTCCAAAGGCGCCTGGCCGCGCCGGCAGGCTGCTGGTGCGGGTGTGGGATCGGCACGGGCGCATTCTGCATGAAGACGCCGTGCCCGGCATCGGCTATGCTCACAATGTGTTCATGGATCGCGACGACGCCATGTATGTGACGACTGGCGCGCGCCGCAGGGGCTATACCGACGTCAACACGGCCACGCTGGTCAAGACCCGGCCGGGCAACCGCATCCTGACCGACAAATCCGTACTGCCGCTCAAGAACCCGCCCGACCGTCCGCCCGACATCACGCACGGCGCCATCGGCGGCCATTCGTGGTGGGAAAACGCCGCCTGGTTCTACGGCGGCATCGGATACAACGGCAAGAACAGCGGTGGGATACACGCCTGCCATTGCAAGCAGTTTCGTTTTGCGCAGGACTATTTCGCCCGCAGTTTCGTACCGGAAACGGTGCACTACACTTTGGGCGTACTGGATGCGGCGGGGAACCTGATCATGCGCATCGGCCGCTACGGAAATGTGGACGACGGCGCGCCACTGGTCGCCGAGCCGCGCATTCCCAGCCCGCGCTCGCTGGGCGGGGACGAGGTGGGTCTGTTTCATCCGGCCAACATGGCCGTCCACACGGACCGGCGCCTGTACGTCAGCGATCCGGGAAACGACCGCTTTCTCAGCATCGTCCTCGATTATCACGTCGCCGAGACGGTCGGCCTGCAAGCGGCCGCCGATTGAAGAGTGAGTGTGTGGGAAATCTGCGAATCGCAGGTTGTCGAATGACGAGGCCGGAATCCTGAAGGAAATATCCTTCCCATTCATTCATTCATTCATCTACCCACGCACTCGTATCGCGTACAGAGACAATCGGCATGTAAGACGCGGCCGACCAATAACAGGAAATCGCTAGTTTGGGGGCTCGGTCCGTGCGGAGGACTCGTCGGCGAGGCGGGTGCTTCCCATGAGCAGGCCCATGAGCGATTCATGGATCGTGCGAATAGGGAGATCGGCTTGCGGGCGGGCGACGAATTCGCCTTCGCACCATTGGGCGATCTTGTAAAAGGCCGCTTTGCCCGCTTGCTCGTTGAGTGAAGCGTGCGCCACTTCGCCGTCCCGTACGCAGACCAGCGCCTTTTCTCCGTTGCGGCTGAGCGCAATGTCCATGTTTTTGCCGCCCGCGCATAAAATTTGGATCATGTCGGCAAAACTCATGTCGGTCAACGAACCCTTGACCCCGCCCTCGGACGCTGTTGGCGGGGAGTGAACGTCGGAAAGAAACTCATCGTCCATGAGCGCCTGCAGAAAGGCTTCCAGAACGACGGCCAGATCGGGGTCGGCCGACCAGTGCGCCCGCAAACGGGCGCGTACCGCATTGATGTCGCGTGCGGCGGTCTGGTCGTTTTCGCGCATGTCCTGATAGAGTTTGACCAGTGCAATGATCTGCCGCTCGGGAGCGGTGTCGGGCCGTATCTCGCCGTCGCACAGGATGGCGTCCATGTCGCAGGGCAGGGCGAGCTGTCGTGCGACTTCCCGACCGTTGTCCAGCGCCGACAGCCAAGCGGCCAGTGTCAGGACATCGCTCCGGTCCGGCGACAAATTCATGCGTACGGACATCATGCGGCAGTACCGCACGCAATCTTTGGTTTGCGTACGCCTGGCGGCCTGATCGCCCAGTCGCGCTTCGACCAGCATCTCTACGGACTTGAGCAGCGTCCGGCCGATGTCGGAAGCGGCTTCGCCAGTCTTCGGCGTCGCTTCGGCTGCGGTGGCCCGGTTCATGGCGGCCAGCGGACTGTAGCGCGACAGTTTGCGGGGCGAACTCCCGGTCGCCGGCGTTGCGGGGGCGCGGTCGCGCGACGCATCGTCGGCAGGGGCGGCGTCCGTTTTTTCGTGCAAGGCTTTCAGGACCAGTTTACCGTCGGAACGGACGGCCTTGGGGTCCGGACGGGCGGAAACGCTTTTGTGCGTAATGCCGTAGTGAGTGGCGAAAAGTTTGTCGAGTTCGGGCTGGGAGACGAGCACGAATCCCAGTGCGTAGGGCTGCATGAGGAAGCGAAAGCATTGTTCGATTTTCCGTGTCTGGTCGGGATCGCAGATGGCGAGGGTTAAGATGTTTTCTCGGGCATTGAAGTCTACCGGAATGGTTTTCCATCGGACGGCCAGCGAATCGGGGAGCATGCCGCGAACCTCGGGCGGAAGCGGCTGGCCTTGCAAGCGGACGTAGGGGATTTCACATATTTCGGAAAGGCATTCTCCCAGCTTGCCGTAGCCAACTAGATGGAGGGCCAGTAGCGCTTCGCAGAGGGGCACACCCTTCTCAATAGAGTGTTCTTGGGCTCGTTCCAGCTGTGCCCGTTGTATCGTGCCGGACTCGATGAGTTTGGTTTTCAGCTTGGCGATGTCAAGCATGGCTGTCTCCTTGCCTCTGAGAACATCGAAATACAGTGTCCAACAGCCAACCAGCCGTCGCCTGCGGCTATGGCGAGACACAGCAAGGAATATCCAATATCCAAGCCAAATTTGGTCGGTTGGAAATTCCTTGTTGGCTATTGGATATTCAGACCCTCGAAAAACCTGATGGAGCTTGCGACACGCGCTCCTGATCTCTGACTTCTCGTCTCTGGGCCCCCGCCCCGACGTAGGCCCGGTGACTCAGCAGCCAGGCCAGTTCGCCGGCCACTCTGCGGATCAGGTCGAGCTGGCCCTTGGTCAATGAGCGGCGGCGGTGGGCCGCCGTCAGGCAGATGCGGCCGCTAAAGGCCGTCGTGAACATACGGTCGCCGATAAACATGGAAACCGAGTCCATGGCGCCCATATTCAGCAGACGGGCGTTTTCCTCCGTGAGCCGCACGAAGCGGGGCATGACGGCACTAAGGGTTTCCGCGTAGCTTTCCGCCCCGCTGTGCGCCAGCAGCAAACCGTCGGCGTCGGAAATGATACAGCCGGAAAAGCCCGGACTGGCGGCCAGTCCACGGGCTATATTGGGTAAATGATCCAGCGCCGCCGGTTCCAGCGCGAGCCATTTGGCCAGTTTCCAACTGCGGTGCCGATGGGACCGGTTGTACGGCATGCCGGTGATTTTGCGGAAGGTCTTGCGGCCGATACGGGGAATGCGGGCCAGGTCGAAGACGCTTTGGAACGGGCCTTGCCGGTTTCTGTGATCTAGGAGAATGCGCGCGATGGCGGGGCTCGTTCCGTCCAGCGTCAGCAATTGTTCGTAGGTGGCCGTGTTGAGATTGACGCCGCCATAGGTTTCGAGATCTTCGGCGCCGGAGGGCGGGACGGTTTCTTTCGGCATGTGCGGCGCCGGGGCGGAGGGCGTGTCGCCTCGTGCGAGCGCGGCGGGCGGCTCTGTCGCGTCGCTCCCGTCCGGAACACTCGATCCTGGCGCGGCGGGGACGGCTGTTGTGGCGGGTTCGGCATCGAGACCGCAAGATGCGGGCGTCTCGGCTGGCTCGGTTGTTCCCGGCATTGTCGAGTCAGGCGGGGCGGGCGATTCCGCCGTCGGCGCCGGAATTTCAGGCTCGGCCGGCGGCGTGGCGGGCGTGGTCGGCGCTGCGGGCGGGTGGACGGTCGGCGCCGCGGGAGACGGGGGCGGCGGCGAGACAGCGGGGGACGACGGTGTGCCGGCGGGTTCCGTATCCGTTTTGCGGCCGAAAGGATCGGGGACGTCCATGGCCTTGTGTCGGCTGGACTTGGCGGCGGTTCGTTGTTTGAACAGTTCAGGATCGATGGCCTTGACGATCAGAGGCAAGGGCAGGCGCAGAACGGTGTGCTGGTCCTCGATGGCCTGTGGGCGCACAAGTTGCGGCGGCAGAGCCATGGCGAGGCGACTCATGGGAATCACGACTTTCCCTTTCGACAATTGATAGAACAGGTTGTCGACGGTTACGGTGACGGCATCCTCGGGAACGGTTGCGGATTCGTCCAGAGACAGGTAGTCGGCCGGCAGCAGATCAAGCAGAGGCCGCAACGGCAGACGGACGGTGTCTTCGTCCTCGTCGAGCAGGGCTTCGATGTCGTGAAACGCCTCGACGGCTTTAAGAAGGTCTTCCGGGCTGGTTTTGCCGTCCGGTTTTTCCTCGTTCATGTCGAACTCCTTCTCGTTTTCGCAAAACAGGTCGCGACCGCCATATACCGGCATCGATAGCGCTTCCCGTCGGGATGTTCAAGTGAAATTTTGCGGGGATTGGTCGATGCGGGCGAGGACGGCGGACGGGTGGGCGGCGAGGGGGCAGGCGCAGAGGCGCAGACGCTCGGCGCTCTGGTGTCCGCCGCTCAGGAGAAGACAGGCGCAGCCGAGTTCTGCGGCCACAGCGCTGTCGTGATCGGTGTCGCCCACCAGCAGCACGCGTTGCGGAGCGACGGCCAGATCGCGCATGAGCGTGCGGCCCAGTTCCAGCTTGGAATGCGCGTCGAGGTTGTCGAGTCCGCGCACATGGCGGAAGCTTCCGTCCAATCCGCGTTCGCGAATCATCCGTTCCAGAATGGACTGTTCGCAAGCGGACAGTACGGACATGGGCACCGCGCGGCGGCGCAGGGCCGTCAGTGTTTCGGGAATGCCGTCGCGCAGGCGCGCGACGCGCGACGCCGCGGCGTAGCCCTCGTGAAATACGCGCGTCAGACGCGACCAGACTTCACCCTCGCAAGGCAGGCCCAGTTGGCGATAGTAGTCTTGCACGGGAAAGACGAAGGCCCGCCGATAGGCGTCCACATCCACCGGCGGCAGTTGCCGCCAGGCCATGACGCCGTTGAGCGCCTCGACGCAGGCGGCGACATCGTCGAGCAACGTCCCGTTCCAGTCCCAGACGACATGTTCGATCTCGTTGCGGCGCTCGTTCATGGGCGTTTATCCGTCCCAGCGGCGCAAGGCCAGAACGGCATTGCCGCCGCCGAAGCCGAAACTGTTGTTAAGGGCGACCGCGCCGCGCATGGGTTCGCATTGCCGACCGGCCAGCGGGATGGCGCACTCGGGGTCGACATGTTCCAGGTTGGGGTTGGGCGGGACCACGCGCTGTTCCAGAGCGAGAACAGTTGCGACGGTTTCCATGGCGCCGGCCGCGCCCAGCAGATGACCGAAGAACGATTTGCAGGAGGAGACCCGGAAGGCGTCCGTTTGGGCGCCGAGCGCGATGCGGATGGATTGGCTTTCGCTCAGGTCGTTGGCTTTGGTGGCGGTGCCGTGGGCATTGATATAGGCGACAGCGGCCGGTCCGAGGTCGGCGTCACGCAAGGCGTGACGCAGAGCGTTCGCCTGACCTTGCGGGTCGGGGCGGGTGATGTGGCCGGCATCGGACGATTCGCCATAGCCGATGATTTCGGCGCGAATGCGGGCTCCGCGCGCCCGGGCATGGTCCAGTCCTTCCAAGGTCAGCAAGGCGGCGCCTTCACCCAGTACGAACCCGTCGCGGTCGCGATCGAAGGGGCGACAGGCGCAGGCCGGATCGCTGTTGCGCGACATGACGCCAAGATTGTTCCAGCTCGAGAAGAGACCGGGCGCGAAGACGGATTCGGCGCCGCCGCACAGGACGATATCGGCATAGCCGTGCCGGATCATGCGGAATGCGTTGCCGATGGCGACGGTCGAGGAGGCGCAGGCCGAGGCCAGGACGTAGTTCGCTCCGGTCAGCGCCATCTGCATCGATATCTGAGACGCCGGCGCATTGGCCATGCTGCGCGGAATGGCGGTGGGGCGCGGCCCGCGCGCTCCTTTTTCGAAATAACTGCGGTAGGCGTCCTCAATGGCGTAGGCGGGGCCAATGCCGGAGCCGAGCAACGTGGCGACGGGCAGAGGCGCAAAGGGCGGGGTCGCCGCCGGGTCGCGCAGGCCGGCTTGCGTCAGGGCCTGCCAGGCGGCCGCCAATGACAGGGCGGTGACGCGTTCGGTGGCCGGCGCGACGAAGGAGGGACGGGCCGCCGCGAGAACCGCGTCATCGATTTCGGCGCCGCACACGGTTTTGAATGGAGCGGTATCGAAGGCGGTCAGCCGACGCACGGCGCTGCGGCCGCTTTTGATGCGGTCGAAGAAGACGGTTTCGTCTGCGCCCAGCGGGCTGACCAGTCCCATGCCGGTGACCACTACGCGTTGTGCCATCGCTTTCATTGCGCTCCCCAAGGCGGGCGTCGCCCGCATCCAGAATTTCAGATTACAATTTCAATCATGCGGCGCATCTTACAACGGAACCACATAAAGGGTTAGGCGCCGCCGTTAACATGCAAGACCTCGCCGACTATATAGGCGGCGTTATCGGAAAGGAGAAAGGCGGCCGCCTCCGCGACTTCCGCGGGGTGTCCCAGACGGCGCAGCGGGATGGGCAGCGCCTGCCGCATGGCGGGCGACAGGGCGGCGGTCATGTCGGTTTCGATCATGCCCGGGGAAACGGCGTTGACGCGGATGCCGAAGCGGGCGGCTTCGAAGGCCAAACTGCGGGTCAGACTGACCAGGGCCGCTTTGGCGGCGGCATAGTCGGCGCCCATCCACTGGCCCGGTCCGTGGGCGGCCAGCGAGGCGATATTTACGATGGCTCCGGCGCGCTGCGCGCGCATGGGGCCGTAGGCGGCCTGGCAGGCCCGCATGGCGGATTCGACATTGAGCGCAAAAGTGGCGCGCCATTTTTCGAGGGTCAGCCCGCGGAAGGCCAGGGCCTTGCCGCCTCCGGCGTTGTTGACCAGGCCGTGCAGGCCGCCGGCGCGGCCGACAAAGGCTTCCACAAGATCCGCCGCCTTTTGCGGATCGCATAAATCGGCGGCCAGGGGAATGGCCCGACGCGCATCATCCGGTGCGATTTCGGAACAAACCCGGCGGGCGACATCCAGATCGCGCCCGTGAACGCCAACGACGGCGCCCTCGGCGAGGAGACGGCGGGCGATGGCTTTTCCGATGCCGCGGGTCGAGCCGGTCACCAGTATGGCCTGGTCGTGAAAGGTTTTCATTTTTTATTCCAACCTTCCATCATTCCGATATTACATGGTAGGACAGTGAAAGGCTTTCATTTGAAATATGAACTTTGCGCTGCGGACGCCGTTCGTGTCAGGTGGCGAGGATGCGGCGACCTTCGTCGAGGAAAATGCCTTGCAGGTTCATACGCAGCGATTCCGGGTTGGTGGCGTAGCGCATACCCTCGGTCTCGCTGATGGCGCCACTTCGAATGTGGTCGTAAATGGACTGGTTGAAGCTCTGCATGCCGTCTTCGCGTCCGGTTTCGATGGCGGCGGACAAGGTTTCGATTTTGTTCTTTTCCAGCAGTTTTCTGACCGTCGAAGTGTTGATCATGATTTCGACGGCGGGAATAGCCGTGCCGTTGGTGTCGGGCATCAGGCGCTGGCAGACGATGGCGTGCATGTTGGCGGCGATGGAAAGACGGATCTGGTCGTGGTCTTCGGCGGGAAAGACGTCGAGCATGCGCGGAACCGCCAGGTCGGCCGTGCCGGCATGGATGGTGGAGAGCACGAGGTGTCCGGTTTCAGCGGCCAGCAGGGAGATGGATATGCTTTGCCGGTCGCGCATTTCTCCGATCAGAATGACATCCGGATCCTGGCGCATCAGGTGTTTGAGCGCGCTTTCGAAGGAAAGGGTGTCCAGGCCCACCTCGCGTTGCGTGATGACCGACTGATCGTCCGCGAACATATACTCGATGGGGTCCTCGACGGTTATGATGCGGCGCCGCTGGGTGCGGTTGATCTCGCCCAGAATGGCGGCCAGCGTGGTGGACTTGCCGCTGCCGGTGGTGCCGGAGAGCAAAATGATGCCGCGTTCCACCCGGGCGAGATTCTTGAGCTGGGGCGGCAGCCGCAGTTCCTCGAATGTCGGGATTTCCGCGCGGACATGGCGCATGGCGATGGCCGGAACGCCCTGCGAAAGAAAAATGTTGACGCGGAAACGGCCGACGGTGTCCTCGACCATGGAGAAGTCGGCTTCGTGGGTCTCCATGAAGACCTTTTCCAGGTAGGGCGGCAGGATGTCGGCGATGATGCCGTCGAGATATTCGGAGGTCAGTTTTTCGAAGCCGCTCTCGGTCAGGTTGCCGTGGATGCGCAGAAAGGGTTCGGCGTTGGCTTTGATGTGAACGTCGGAGGCTCCGCGCGTGACGGCCGATTCCAGCAGTTCCTTCAGGATGGACATGACGGGTTCTCCTCCTCGTTCGCTTGCGTCGTTTCCGCACAGCCTTCGCCGTCCTCGGCGCCGTTTCCGTTGTCATCGAGGTCGGCCGGGTCGTTTTCCTCGGGTTCGAGACAGGTGGCGGCCACCAGCTTGTCGCCTTCGTCGAGATTGATCAGGCGGACGCCCTGCGTGGCCCGGCCGATGACGCGCAAGTCGGCGACGGCCTGCCGAATCATTTTGCCGTTGGCGGTGATGAGCATGAGCGAATCGCTGTCCAGCACGGCATGCGCGCCGATGACCGGGCCGTTGCGTTCCGAGGTGCGGATGGTCTTGACGCCGCGTCCGCCGCGCGACTGCACGCGGTATTCGTCGAAGGACGTGCGCTTGCCGTAGCCGTTTTCCGTGCAGGTCAGGAAGGTGGCCTCCACATTGGCGACCTCGACGGTTTCCACCACGTCGTCGGGGGCCAGGGCGATGCCCTTGACGCCGCGCGTGGCCCGGCCCAGGTCGCGCAATTCGCGTTCATGGAAGCGGATGCTCATGCCGCCGCGCGTGGCCAGCAGAATCTCGTTGTCGCCCTCGGTCAGGCGCACGCCGATGAGCCGGTCGTCGGGGTCGATGTTGATGGCAATGATACCGCCGCTGCGGGGATGTCGAAAGGCCGCCAGACGGGTCTTCTTGACCACGCCTTTGGCCGTGGCCATGACCAGATGCCGGTCCTCGGGGAATTCACGCACGCGGATCATGGCGGCGATTTTCTCCTCGCCGTCCATGCTCAGCAGGTTGACGATGGCCTTGCCGCGCGCGGTGCGGGCGGCTTCGGGGATCTCGTAGACTTTTTCCCAGTGAACGCGTCCGGACGCTGTGAAAAACAGGATGTAGTCGTGTGTACGCGCGATGAAAAGGTGTTCCACGAAATCCTCGTCGCGCGTGGCCATGCCCGCCACGCCCTTGCCGCCGCGCCGCTGGGCCTTGTAGGTGTCCATCGGAACGCGCTTGATGTAGCCGGCATGGCTGACGGTGATGATGCAGGGGCGGTCGGCGATCATGTCCTCGATGTTGACTTCGCCGTCGGAGGGTACAATCTCCGTGCGGCGCGCGTCGCCGAAACGCTTTTTGATGTCCAGCAGTTCGTCGCGGATCACGCCGTAGATCTTGCTGTCGCTGGACAGTAGATCCTTGAGGAAGGAAATCAGGCGGATGACTTCCAGGTATTCCTGCTCGACCTTGTCGCGTTCCATGCCGGTGAGCTGGTAGAGGCGCATTTCGAGGATGGCCATGGTCTGGCGCTCGCTCAGCGAGAAACGCTCCATCAGGCGCATTTTGGCTTCCTCGCGGTTGCCGGCCGCCCGGATGGTGCGCACGACCTCGTCGAGATGGTCGAGGGCGATCTTGAAGCCTTCCAGAATGTGGGCGCGCGCTTCGGCCTTTTCCAGGTCGAAACGGGTGCGGCGCGTGACGACCTCGAAACGATGTCGCGTGAAACAGAGGATCAACTCCTTGAGGTTCATGACGCGGGGCTTGCCGTGATCGATGGCCAGTAGAATGGCGCCGAACGTCGTCTGAAGCTGCGTGTGCTTGTAGAGATTGCTGAGCACGACTTTGGCCATGGCGCCGCGCTTGAGTTCGATGACGATGCGGATGCCTTCGCTGTTGGACTCGTCGCGCAAGTCGGAGATCCCCTCCAGCGCCTTGTGCTGGACGAGGCGCGCAATGGTCTCGATGAGGGTGACCTTGTTGACGGCGAACGGGATTTCGGTGATGAGAATGCGCTGTTTGCCCTGCGGGGTCTCGTCGATTTGCGCACGTCCGCGCACGGTCATCTGGCCGCGGCCGGTGCGATACATGGAAAGGATGGGGCCGGTGCCGCAGATGGTGCCGCCGGTCGGGAAGTCGGGGCCTTTGACATGCAGGAGCAGATCGTCCATCGTCGCCTGCGGATTGTCGATCAGGGCGACAATGGCGTCTACGAGTTCGTTCATGTTGTGCGGCGGGATGTTGGTCGCCATGCCGACCGCGATGCCGGTGGAGCCGTTGAGCAGCAGATTCGGGAATTTGGCGGGCAGAACGAGCGGTTGCGTCAGCGACTCGTCGTAGTTGGGCCCGAAATCGACGGTGTTTTTCTCGAGATCCGCCAGTAGCTCCTCGGCCAGGCGGTCCATGCGCACCTCGGTGTAGCGCATGGCGGCGGGCGGGTCGCCGTCGATGGATCCGAAGTTGCCCTGTCCGTCGACCAGCGGATAGCGCAGAGAGAAGTCCTGCGCCATACGCACGATGGTGTCGTACACGGCGGTGTCGCCGTGCGGATGATATTTGCCGATGACGTCGCCGACGACGCGCGCCGATTTCTTGTAGGGCCGATTGTGCGTGTTGCCCAGGTCGCGCATGGCGTAGAGGACGCGTCGATGGACGGGCTTGAGTCCGTCGCGCGCGTCGGGCAGCGCGCGCCCCACGATCACGCTCATGGAATAGTCGATATACGAAGAGCGCATTTCCTCTTCGATATTGATGGAGCCCAGTTTGGCGTCGTACAGTGCAAGGTCGGAATTTTCCATGATTTCAGATGTCCAGGTTTCGTGCGTTCAACGCGTTGGCTTCAATAAACTGGCGGCGCGGTTCGACTTCGCTGCCCATCAGGGTGTTAAAGATCTGATCGGCGGAAATGGCGTCTTCGAGCACCACTTTGAGCAATTTTCTTTTCATGGGGTCCATGGTCGTTTCGTAGAGCTGGTCGGGATTCATTTCGCCCAGGCCCTTGTAGCGCTGAATCGTCAGGCCCTTGCGTCCGAATTCACGGACCGCGTCGAGGAGGGCGGGCAGCGAATGCAATGCGCGTTCCCCGCCGTCGTTGTCTTTGAGGACGCAGATCGCTTCGCCATTGCCGACATAATGGTTCACGGACAGCCCTTTGCTTTCCAGCGCCGCCGCCGCTTTGGCGAGAGGCGCGGCATGGTGTATCTCCGTCAAGCGGAAAGAAGCGTTATCGTCGGTTTCCGCGGGGTCGGACTCGGTGGAAAGGATTTCCAGGGTGCGACCGAGGCGCTGTTCGATGGTTTCGCGCAGAGTCTTGAGTTCCGCGTCGCTGTAGGCGTAGTGCTGTTCCTGGCCGTCTTCCGTCTGCAGGGTGGCGAGGAAGGCCGGGTATCGTCCGCTTTGCGGGTCGCGCCGCTTGAGATAGTCGGCGAAGTCGAACCCCTTGCGTTCGAGACTGTCGCCGATGCGTTCCATAGCGGCCAGGTCTTCGAGGATGGCGGTCAGGGTGTCGCCGCTCAGGACGCGGCCGTCGCCCGCGCAGTGAATCTCCACGTTGTTGGCGCCCATTTCCAGCAGTTTGCGCGTCATGACCTCTTCGGAGTCGATGTATTCCTCGTGCTTCTTGCGCGTGATCTTGTACAGCGGCGGCTGGGCCAGAAAGACGTAGCCGCGCTCCACGAGCTGGGGCATTTGACGATAGAAAAAAGTCAGCAGCAGCGTGCGGATATGGGAGCCGTCCACGTCCGCGTCGGTCATGACAATGATTTTGCGGTAGCGCACCTTGTCGATCTGAAACTCGTCTTCGCCGATGCCGGCCCCGATGGCGGTGATGAGCGTGCGGATTTCGTTGTTGTTGAGTATCTTGTCGAGACGCGCCTTTTCGACATTGAGCACTTTGCCGCGCAGGGGCAGGATGGCCTGAAATTCGCGGTTGCGGCCCTGTTTGGCCGAGCCGCCGGCGCTGTCGCCCTCGACGATGTACAGTTCGCATTTCGCCGGGTCGCGTTCGGAGCAGTCGGCCAGCTTGCCGGGCAGGGCGGCGGAGTCGAGCGCGCCTTTGCGGCGTGTCAGGTCGCGGGCCTTGCGGGCGGCGGCCCGGGCGCGGGCGGCCACTAGAGCCTTGTCGACGATACGCCTGGCGACGGCCGGATTTTCTTCGAGAAAGGCGCCGAGATCGTCGTTCACCATGGATTCCACAATGCCCTGCACTTCGCTGTTGCCCAGTTTGGTCTTGGTCTGACCCTCGAACTGGGGGCGGGGAACCTTGACGCTCACAATGGCGGTCAGGCCCTCGCGAATGTCCTCGCCGGACATGCTTTCCTTGTCGTCCTTGATCTGTTTGCTCTGGCGGGCGTAGGCGTTGACGGTGCGGGTCAGGGCGGAACGGAATCCGCTCAGATGGGTGCCGCCCTCGATCGTGTTGATGTTGTTGCAATAGGAGAATACGCTTTCGGTGTAGGCGTCGGTGTACTGCAGGGCGATCTCGATCTGAATGCCCTCCTTTTCCTTTTCGAACGCGATGACCTTGGGATGCACCAGGGTTTTGTTTTTGTTGAGATGCTCGACGAATTCGGCAATGCCGCCCCGGTACAGAAACACCTCTTCGCGCGCGGGCTCCTCCTGCTCCAGCCGGATTTCGATGCCCTTGTTGAGAAAGGCCAGTTCGCGGATGCGGTTGGCGAGAATGTCCCATTCGAAGCGGGTTGTAGAAAAAATCGTGGAGTCGGGCAGGAACGTGATTTTCGTGCCGGTCCCCTTGGTTTTGCCGATGACCACAAGCTGCGAGGCCGTGCGGCCTTTTTCGAAGCGCTGATGATAGACCTGATCGTTGCGTCGCACTTCGACCTCGAAGCGTTCGCTGAGCGCGTTGACGCAGGAGACGCCCACTCCGTGCAGGCCGCCCGAAACCTTGTAGCTGTCGTTGTTGAACTTGCCGCCGGCGTGCAGGGTGGTGAGGACGACCTCGACCGCCGGTTTCTTTTCGGTGGCGTGCATGTCCACCGGAATGCCGCGCCCGTCGTCGTTGACGGTCACGGAGCCGTCCAGGTTGAGGCGAACCAGAATCTTGGTGCAGTGTCCGGCCAAAGCCTCGTCGATGCTGTTGTCCAAAACCTCGTAGACGCAATGGTGCAGACCGCGCACGGAGGTGTCGCCGATATACATGGCGGGGCGCAGCCGCACGGCGTCAATGCCTTCCAGAACCGTAATTTGGGTGGCGTCGTAGGTGTGGGCTTCAGGCGTTTCAGACATTTTGACTTCCTTAAAAGGTGACGAAATCCAAAATCCACCGGCGCAAGCGCGCGGATGGGGAAACATGGCATAATACCGCCAACCTGTGTATAAACGGCGGAGCGAAAAAGCAAGGCTTTTCGGAAGAAATTATCGTGGCCATTCATGGGCGTGTCATTTTTTCGCCATGAACGACACGAAGAGCGCGAAGCGTTTTGAAGGCGGGACGAGTCTTTTGCGCGCCGGTATCTCGCCCGCTCGCTCTGCCTATGCGATGAGCGGGCTGTCGAGTGTTCCGTTTGTCGGCGCGCACGATCGGACGTCCGTGACACGCGAGGCTCTTGAAAACCCGTCGCAACAGGGGCGCAACGCCGGCGCCACAGTTGGTGGTCATAGGTTTTGCAAGAGCCTCACGCCGTGGCCTGTGGCCTAAAATCGATATCCGTATCCTACTCGAACCCCGATGCCGGGTGCCGGATAGTACAAGTCGTCGGCCCAGCCCGCGTAGCCGAGCGAGGCGTATTGCTTGTCGAACAGATTGTCGACGGCCGCATAGACTTCGAGGCCGGACGCGTCGTCCGCAACGTAGCGCAACACCATATCCGCGACGGTGTAGTCGGCCAGCTTGCTGCGATTGTTGGCGTTGTCTCCGCCCAGTCGGCTGCTTCCGACATAGGTGGCCACCAAGCTCAAATGGAGACGGTAGGGCAACTCCAGGGCGGCGGACAGGGAAGCCTTGTGACGGGGAGCCAGGGGAATGTCGTTGTGTTTGTCGGGGCCGTCGGCGAAAACGCCTTCCGTGAACGAATAATTGCCGCTCAGACGTACGGGAGAGGCGGGCGGCACAAGGGAAAAGGCCGTTTCAAGGCCTTGGCGGCGCGTCTTGTCCATGTTGTCGTTGCGAAAGGCGGCGGGGTTCCAGGCGATTTCGTCTTGCATTTCGTTGTGAAACAGAGCGATTTCCACCCAGCCCAAAGCCCCGTTCCAGCGGCTGCCGACTTCGGCGTTCCAGCCCTTTTCCGGATCGATATCGCTATGAAAACGATCGGAGCCAAAGCCGGTATATTCGATTTGCTCGTCCAGAAACGGGTAGCGGTAGAGTGTGCCGAACTTGGCGTAGAGTTTGGAGCGGTCCGCGAGCGTCTGCACGACGGAGAGGTCCGCGACTGTTGCGCGATGGCGGTCGCGCTCGGCAAAGGTTGGCAGACCGGCGGAACGTGCCGACCCCTGGATCTCGCAGATTTCGTGACGCGCGCCGAGCGCCACCGTAACGGATTCCGCCACGGTGAGAGCGTTGCGAACATAGAGGCCGACCGCATTTTTCTCGATATCGGCGAAAACGGTTTGCAGACTGCGTGTCGCATCCGCGAAACGTTCGGCGTCCATGGCGTCCCTCTGTAGGTCGAGTCCCGCCGTGAAGCGGTTGGCCAGGGAGCCGACCGGATATTCCCGCGAGTAGGCCAGTTGTCCGCCGGTCGTATCAAGGGTGTTGTCGGAATAATGGAACCAACTGGCCATGTCGGTTTCAGTGTGGCGGCGGTTACGAAAAAAATCGGCGTCGATCTGCCAGTCCCGACCCTGACCGATCTTCAGTCCGACTTGTGCATTGAGGTAGTTCACTTCGGATTCATCCTTCAAACTGAAACTGCTCCGGGGAGAGAGCCGCATCTGTTCGCGACTCATGCCGCCGGGCATATCAAACGTGAGATCGCGCCGCCCAAGCGATGCGTTGATACTCGCCTGCGGCGTTAGCGCGTATCCCATGCGCGTACCGATTCCCTGCGCACGGTAGGCGCTTTGATCGCGATAGCCGTCGCTTTGCAACCGGTCGGCGGAAACCGCATAGGTGAAAGCGCCGACGGAACCGGAGGTAGCCATGCGAGCCAATGCGGTTTCGAAGCTGCCGGCTTCGACTCCGACCTGCGTGACCGGTTGTTCTTCGCCCTGGCGCGAGACGATGTTGACGACGCCGGCCAGAGCGTGATCGCCGTACAGAGCGCTGGCGCCGCCGCGCAATACCTCGATGCGCTCGACCTGGTTCGGAGCAATCTGCAGCCAGTGGATGGCCGCCATGTCCGGTCGGTTCAGACGACGGCCGTCCAGAAGAACCAGTACGCGGCCGTGGGAGTTCTCGCCGAATCCGCGCATGCCGATCTCCGTTCCGGTCGGATTACCCGTACTGGACCGGACATGAATGCCGGCCAGATGACGCAGGGCGTCGGCCACGCTGAGGTGTGCGCCGGCTCTCAGTTCTTCACCGCTCATGACGGTTACATGGCCCGGGACGGTGGCGGCGTCCTCTGCGCTGCGGGTGGCGGTGACCACCATTTCCCGCTCTCGCGCATGCGTGACGGCTTCGTCCTGCGCCAGAACCGGCGCCGCGCAAAGAAGACCGACCATAGCGCTCTTCACTCCCGTAGATGTCATGGACATATCAACGTACCTCCTTGTTTAGTTGTCGCCCGAAACCGGGCGAAAAAAAAAGCCCTTTGTCCGCTCCCCGTCAGGGAAGAGACAAAAGGCTTTGAATTCGGTTCAAAGTCTCGTCGCTCCCTTCCCGCGAAGGAGCGCGAACGGATCAATCCGTTCGCCAATGCGAGCAGGCAGAGCAACGTCTTCTGGCTCCCGGCTTCATGTCTAGCGCCTCGCCTTCCCCGTCCTTGCGATGGACGAGTGGTTCCCGAGGTTTCGTAGCCGGTTACAGCGGCGCGACCGCGTCCGATTTTCACGGACTTCCGTTCGCTCTGCCTTTCTATGCGGATCAGTAGTAGCGTTTCTGTCGCGAAGGTCAAGAGAGAATTCATTTTTTTTGAAAACATCTTTTCAAGCGGTCCATTCTCTGATACTCGTTACTTGCTTTGCGACCAGGGGCGCCGCAAAGGGATGCGGAGAAGGGTAAGCATGCTTAATCAGCCGGAGCGCGTATATGCGCTGAGTCTTCTTTCGGGCGGACTGGACAGCCGTTTGGCGGTGTGCGTGCTGCGGGCGCAGGGCGTGATCGTGCACGGGCTCTGTTTTGAAAGTCCTTTTTTCTCCGGCGAGTCGGCCCGCGACGCGGCGGCGCAACTGGAAATTCCGCTGCATAGGATCGATTTTTCCGCGTCCATCGTACGTCTGCTGGACCGGCCCAGTCACGGGTTCGGTTCGCAGTTGAATCCCTGCATCGACTGTCATGCGGCCATGATCCGGCAGGCCGGCCGCCGCATGGAGGAGATGGGGTTCGACATGGTCGCTACCGGGGAAGTGCTGGATCAGCGTCCCATGTCGCAAAATCGGCGCAGTCTGGAGGTGGTGGCGAACGAAAGCGGGTATGCCGATCGGCTGGTTCGGCCGCTGAGCGCGCAGCTTCTGTCCGAGACGTTGCCGGAGCGGCAGGGGCGACTGGATCGCAGTCGCTTGCTGGCCTTGTCGGGCCGGTCGCGCAAGCCGCAGATGCGCCTGGCCCTCGAGTACGGACTGGATCACTATCCTTCGCCGGCGGGCGGATGCCGACTGACCGAGCCGAACTATTGCAAAAGACTGCGGGATCTGATGGCGCACGGCGGCCTGAACGGACGGCGTTCCCTCGATCTTCTGTGTTGCGGTCGTCATTTTCGGCTGGCCAACGATATCAAACTCATTGTGGGGCGCAACGAGCGCGACAACGTCATGATCGAAGGCGGTGCGGAACTGTACGACCTGATTCTTAAAGTGGAGGGGTATCCCGGTCCCACGGGGCTCTTGCCACTGACGGCGACGGAAGAACAGATTGTGCGCTCCGCCGCCATCTGCGCCCGCTACAGCGACAGTCCGTCGAGCGGGCCGACAGTAGTGAAGGTTCGTTCCGTACGGGAAACGCGTAAAATCAGCGTAACAGCCGCAGATCCAGCCGCGGCCGACGCCTTGCTGGTCTCCTGATCGCGGAGACTGACGCAGTCCGCCTTGCTGGCGGCTCTTGCGAAAAAAGCGCGGCATCACAGGCTGACCGCTCACCGGAACGGTTCGCCCTGCCCGGTACGCGCGGATTTTGCTCGCGCCTCACTGTTGGAAGAAGAGCTTGTAGATAACCAGGACGAGCAGGGCGACGGCCAGCACACCGGCAGACACGATGGCTACCAACGGCCAGGCGGCAGGCTTTTTCCGGCGGCTTGCGAAAGAGACCGGTATTTCGTCGGGTTCCGCGTATGAAACGAGCATCACGGTGTCCGACGGGCCGCGATCCAGGCCGGGCGGGATGTCCGCCACGTCCACATCGTCGCCGTCGAAGCGGATATCGATGCCGCCGATCGTCAAAACGTCGCCCGGCTTGAGGCGGGTCTCGCGAATGCGCGTGCCGTTCAGCATGGTGCCGTTGGTGGAGCGGGTGTCTTTGAGCGTGTACTTGTTGTCTTCGCGCGTTATGACGCAATGATGGCTCGACATGGTCGAGGAAAGGATCGGGAGCGTGTTGTCCAGGGCACGGCCCAGCGAGGTTTCCTCTTCTTCTCCGATCTCGATTTCCAGCCCCTCCTGATCTCCCGAAAGTACAGTCAAAAAGGCCATATCTCCCTCCGCCGGCCGACATCGCGCAGTACGCGCGGCCTTTATATTCGTCGCACTGTTTTCGTCTCTCGCATAAATGCGGGCAGAGGTCAAGAAACATTTCTGCGCGGGTCCTACCTTCTGACGATTGATTCAGAATCGTAACTGCTCAGGTAGACTCACGGTGCACGCTGAATTCGCAGCGAAAAGTAGGTCGGGCATTCCTGCCCG
>CAZYAW010000103.1:0-15315 GCA_964646045.1 uncultured Victivallales bacterium
CGAAATATTTCATGGGCGGGACGCCCATGCCACTAAGAATGTGCCAACTCATTTTCCGAAGAACAGTCCCAATCCTCTGTCGAGGTCAGGAAGTCTGAAGATGCGATATTATTCGCATGGGATAGCCAACGCTGTTTCATCCGTGCCTCGCTTAAATCCGCCGGAGATCAGGTGTGGAGATTAGGGCGAAAGATTATGGGTTTCGCGCCTTGATCCCTAATCTTTCCTTGTCCCATTTTCCCGGCAGGGGCGTCAGATGAAGCCGCTTAATGGGGATGTTACGAGGGTGCTGGGGATATGGACCGGGATAACCGCTTCGGGCCGCCTGTTCTATCAGCCTAGCCTTTTACGGCTGGGTGCGTCGCTTCTCGGCGGCGCGGGCCAGGATGAGATCGATGCGTTTTTTTTCCGCCTGGAGGGTTTCAACTTCCTTGACCGCGTCGGCGGTGGCGGGGTCTGCGGCCAGGATTTTGTCAACCAGCGCCGCATGGTCCTTTTGCGCTTTCTCGTATTGCTCGCGGGCGGCGACTACGGCGGGGTCTTCACGATCGTCATTTTTGAGCCGTTCGCGATAGGTCCGCTGCGCCGCCTCGATGGTCTGCCGCGCCGCCTCGACCGCTTCCGTGCGGTACGCCTTGCGACGCGCAATCAGCAGGCGCATTTCCAGATCTTTCAACCGCTTGTTCAGCTCGTGGCTGCGTCGCCGCAAGCGCACTTCAGGATTGTCGCCCGAGCGCGGACTCCAGGCCCGCGCCTCGAGTCCGGAGCCACACAGCAGAATGGCCAACATCGCCGCTCGCAGCCAAGTTTTTTCCCCGTTCATATTTTCCTCCCGATTCTCTACAATATGTGCAGCGCGTCCGGCTCGTCCACCTCGAGGAAGGGCCAGGAGTAGGGGGCATCCTCGAAATCCAGCAGTCCCTGACTGAGCAGCAGTTCCCGTCCGAATTCACGCAGGGCGCGCTGCCGGTCGGCCGATTCCGTGGCGGTTTCAAAGACGGCGGGGTCGTCGGCCAGTACGGCCAGCAGCGTGTGCATGGTTTCGATGCGCTGCCGATGCGGCTGGGGGCGTGCCGTTTGCCAGCCCAGAATCAGCAACAGGGTCGCGGCGGCGGCGAGGCCGGCGCGCAAGGCATAGCGCGCGTGGTGCCAGGCGGAGCGGCGCGGTTGTCGGACGACGGCGCGAATGCGGGCGCGCACGGCCTGGTCCGCCGCCGGAGCGGGTTCGGGCCGAGGCAGATGCAGGGCCGCTTGCGCGGTCAGCCGCATGGCGGCGGCGCGGGCGGCGCGGCACGACGGACAAGACGCGAGGTGCTCCTCGAGTTTGCGCCGCGTCGCGAAATCCAGTTCGTCCGCGAGACCGGCCTGGATATGCCTCTGTGCTCTTTGGCATTTCATGTGCGGCTCCTTGTCTCGTTATGAAAGCGTTCGTCCATCTTCGTATTCCGCCAGTTCCCGGCGCAGTTTGTCCAGAGCGTACTGCATACGCGCCAGCGCTGTGCCCAGACTGACGCCTTGCGCGGCGGCGATGGCGCGGAACGGCGTCTCCGTCTGTACACGCAAGAGGAACACCTCCTTCTGCTCCTGCGGCAGGCGCGCCACCGCCCGGCGCAATGCATCCGCAAAATCGCTTTGTTCCGCTCGCTCGCCCGGGTCGGCGCCGCGCTCGTCCACCGGCGTTCGCAGCGGACTGCCGTCCGCGTGTTCTTCGTCCAGACTGCAATCGGGCTGCTTGCGCCGCGCGCGATCGATCGTCAGATTGCGCGCGATACGAATCAGCCATCCGTAAAAATTGCCCTGGCGGTAGGCGCGGATGTTGTTCAGGGCCCGAAACCAGGTTTCCTGATACACGTCATCGGCCTCGCGAGCGCCGTTCAGGTTCCACAAAAAAGCATAAAGCGGACGTCGATAGCGTTCGACCAGTGCATCCATGGCCGCGATATCGCCGTCGCGATAGCGTTCGATGAGATCGCGGTCGTCCTCTTTCATAGTGTTAAGACGAACGGGAGCGGGATTTTATTGTAGGGAGCTGCTGCCAAAAGTGGCACGGGCGTCCCGCCCGTGTTGGTAAACCAGGCAAAACGTGGCACGGGCGTCCCGCCCGTGTTGGTAAATCAGGCAAAACGTGGCACGGGCGTCCCGCCCGTGTTGGAAAAATAGTAGACGAGGCGGCGCGCTGTCGCGTCTGCCATCAAGAAACCAAAAGTTTTGCAAGAGCCTCGGCCTGTGGTGGAGCGGAAGGGAGTTGAACCCTCGACCTCCAGAGTGCGATTCTGGCGCTCTAGCCAACTGAGCTACCGCCCCTCTCCACTTATTGGCTCTTGCAAAATCTTCCATGGGCGGGACGCCCATGCCACAAGAGGTTTTGCGAGAGTCTTTACGTATTGGCATTCCTCAAGCAAGTGTAGCCCGCCTTTGTCCCGCGCGACGCGGAACTACGGCGTGGCAGCCTCGGCTTTCCCATGCGCCAGGCGCATGGGAAATCCGAGGCTGGTCGGGGCGGTGAGATTTGAACTCACGACCTTTTGGTCCCGAACCAAACGCGCTGCCAGGCTGCGCTACGCCCCGTTTCCAAACTCGCATGACACAGTAGTTCATAGGCCGTCATAAAAGCAACAACAAAATACGGGAAAGACGTTTTCCGCAAAATAGACCACAGAGGAGGATGCTGGAGAACGGGTTTCCTTCCTGCGTTGTTGGGAATTGACAGCGCCCGTCCGTTTTTTCTACATTCCCGGCATGGTAATCGGTTGCGAGTGGCGACGCTTTTTAGTCGGGAACGCTCGGCCAATGATTGTGAAGGAGCTTGCAATGCGACGGGCAAGACAGCTGCGGGGATTAATCATATTCGGCGCTGCGGCATGTATAGGCGCGGGCGTGTTGGTCGCCGACAAGCTGCTCAGTCGCCGCGACCGCATTCACTGGGATCGGTGCGTAGTCGATCTGAAAACGGTTCGTGATGCGGTGTTGCGATACGAATACCGAAAAGGCGCGCTGCCGGAGGCGCTGGCGGAATTGGCGCCCGCATATCTGCGGGCGGATCAATTGGAGGCCAAGGACGGCAGCGTTTACGATTATCGTCGATCCGAGCGCCGTCTCGCGATGGGGCGTGACGTGCGTATCCGGGGGCTCTGGCCGCGAACTCGCAAAGCGCTGGTCTTTGATCTGCCTTGGCCGGATGGTCCGTCTTCTGCACCGGCATCGAACCCTTCGACATCGTCTGAAGCGCCCGCCCCCGAGGCTTTTTCGACGACCAATACGGTGACGGATGTACCTCCGATTGTCGGTTCCGTCGTGAAAAGCCGGGAACCCGGCATGGCGTTGTCGGAGCGGGTTTTGCAGGCGGAGCGGGCATGGACCAATACGACCCGAACGGCCCGGCTGCAGGCGCCGCGCGGGCCGGTCGGGCAGGAGCCGCCGAAGGGCGCTTATGTTTTCGAGGCGGAGCATTGGTCGAGCATGAATTATGCGTGGGAGATCTTTCAGAATCCGGAATTGGCCGGCGGTGCCGGCATTGTCTGCAAGGAGGGAACGACCACCGGCTCCGCGCAGTGTTACTTCCGCACCTACGACTTCTACAATGTGCGCGAGCAGAAATTGCAGAGTGTGCTGCGCTATTATTTTTATTTGCCGCAAGGCGGGCGCTTTCGGATTGGCGCGCGCTTCTGGGCGACCTGTACGCATTGCTCGAACACCATCAATGTGGGTCTGGACCGCGGCGGCCTTGACATTGACGATCCGCGGAAGGTCTATTACGGGGTTTTCCTCGGCAGTGGCGTTCCTTTTCGCTGGCGCTGGGTCTTCACGCACCGAACGTTTTATCTGAAGCCGGGCATGCATTACCTTCAGGTTTTTCCGCACGAGGACGGGATGGAAATCGATCAGTTTATGCTTTATCCGGTCCGCCAAGACTGTCGCTTGGCGACCGACGAGGTTTTCGTCCCCAATTTGCCCATCAACAAGAATACGACATTCGCCGCCGAAGCGGCGTATCCAGTGCATCTGAGCTTCTCATTGAAATCCATGGTGATCGGGAAAACGATGCCGGCGAATGCAAAGCTGGCGATTCGTCGCCTTCGTGAATCGGCGGGGGTGGCGCGGATCGTTATACGGCTGGAGGCTGCCGGCCCCCATGGACAGGATCTGGTTTTGGGGCATGACGAGGTGGCGTTGGCGGATTTGCCGGAACTGAGTTTTTTGCCGGTTGATTTTTCAGATCTGGACTACGATCGCTTGGCGCGCCGGGAATACCTGCTGGTCGCTGAAATGGAGCATCCGGAGGCGGGGTCGCATACTTGCCATATTCCGCTGATGCATCCTCCGCTCTGGGAAGTCTCGCCGATGATGACGTATTATTCAAACGAGACCGGGGGGCCGCTGGATGGCGACGGTAGCCGGGACGAGCAGGGGCGGGAGGTGGTCTGGCAGCCTTTCGAAGATCGCAGTTGGACACCGTTGGGGATCATGGATTTCGGCGTTCATACCGTCTCCAACAGCCTGCATGCGCCGGCCATGAAGACCATCTACGCCCGCACGTGGATGGAAGCGCCGCGAAGCGGACACTATCTTTTGAAGGCGCAGTCCGACGATCAGATGCGGGTCTGGGTGGACGGAGAGCCATTCGCGGAAATTTCGTCGACTCATTCCGTGATTCGCAATTCGCATCGGTTCAAGGTTTATCTGGAAAAAGGGCGGCATCGTTTGCGGATTCGGGTGAATCAGGGGCCGCATGTGGAGAAGTTGGACGGGGGCTACTGGCAGGCCTCGCTGCGCTTCCGGACGCTGGAAGATGAATTGTCCGATGTCCGGTGGACCGCTCGTTAGTCCCTTTGCAAAGCGCTTTGCATACTTTCCGACGGAGGGGAACCACCGTTTAGGCTTGCTATCATTGTTCCAACCTTCTACTATGCCGTTTTTCTGTGGGATGACCGTGATTAATCCCCAATCATGCTATCCAAAGCGCGAAAGGAGAGAGATGAACCGACCGATTACTCTTTTTACCGGACAATGGGCCGATATTCCGCTGGCGACGCTGGCCGCCATGGCGGCCGACTGGGGCTACGACGGTCTTGAACTGGCCTGTTGGGGCGATCATTTCGATCCGGTCCGGGCGTCCCGCAGCAAAAGCTACTGCGAAGACCGCCATGCTCTGCTGGCTCGGCACAATCTGAAATGCTGGTCCATTTCGCATCACCTGGCCGGTCAGCTTGTCTGCGACACCATCGACGAACGTCACTACGCCTTCCTGCCCGACGGGGTCGGCCGCAATCCCAAGGCGGCTAAAGCCTGGGCGGTCAAGACCATGAAGCAAACCGCCAAGGCGGCGGCCAACATGGGGCTCAAGGTCGTGAACGGCTTTACCGGTTCGTCGATCTGGCCTCTGCTGTATTCGTTTCCGCCCTGTCTGCCGGGTCAGATCGAGGCCGGCTACCGCTATTTCGCCAAGCAGTGGCTGCCGATTCTCGACGAATTCGAGCGGCAGGGCGTGCGTTTTGCGCTCGAAGTGCATCCCACCGAAATCGCCTTCGACAGCGTTTCCGCCGCGGCGGCGCTGGAGGCGGTCCACGGGCATCCGGCCTTCGGCTTCAACTACGATCCTTCGCATTTGGGCTATCAGGGCGTGGATTACATTGATTTTATTCGGCGCTTCGCCGAGCGCATCTTCCATGTCCACATGAAGGATGTGTGGTGGGGGCGCGGCGACGGAACGGCGGGCGTCTTCGGCGGGCATACGAATTTCGGCGATGCGCGGCGCTATTGGGATTTTCGTTCGCTCGGCCATGGCGACATTCGCTTCGAGGACATGATCGTGGCCCTCAACGATATCGGTTATCGGGGTCCGCTGTCCGTGGAATGGGAGGACTCGCGCATGGACCGCTGTCACGGCGCGCAAGAGGCCTGCGCCTTCGCGCGCCGGGTGGACTATCCGTCCAGCACAGTGGCTTTCGACGCCCAATTCGACAAATAGCCGAGAGCGGCAAGACCCTGCCTGTCAAACGTGGCACGGGCATCTTGCCCGTGTTGCCAAAAAATCAACAATCAACCTTCCATGGCTGGTGTCAGGCCATAGAAAACCCGCAGACGGCTTTTCAAGGCCAGACACCGGATCGGGGGCAGTGTCAGGCTGTAGAAAACCCGCAGACGGCTTTTCAAGGCCAGACACCGGATCGGGGGCACCGGATCGGTCGGCGACCCCGGGACCGCCGGGCGCCAGTCTGGCCCTGCTTCGGTGCGCCCGGGTTCTATGGCGGGTCGAGCGGGAGGCGGACTTCCCGATGATATTGCAGGCGCACGGCGACGATATGGTCGTTGCCGCTGTCGGCGATGAAGAGGCGCCGGTCGCTGTCCACGGCCAGGTAGTCCGGGTGGAAGAGCGCGATTTCGTCGCCGCCCAGGCGGGCGCGGCCGGCGACCGCGCCGTGCAGCGGCAGGCCGTCGTCCGCGTTGCCGTAGCGGCCGAGGCGCAGGATCAGATTGCCGCCGGTGTCCAGAACACCGACACTGTAGCGTCCGCTCTCGGGCACGAACGAGCGTCCGTAGCCGTCCAGTGCAAAGCGCATGTTGGCGCAGGAACAGCGACTGGCGCCCTGGGCGAGATCGCCTGCGAAGCCGATGCCGCCGTACAGCCAGGCGGCGCCTTCCACCCAGGTGTTGCCGCCGACGGAATTGAAGAGGTCGGGGGCGCGGCGCGGGCGCGTGGCGGCGTCCAGCGGCACGGGCAGCGGCCCGTCGCCCAGCAGGCGGCCGCCTTCGGGGCCGAACTTGACGAGCGTGCCGGTGGCCCGATTGAAATAGCGCTGGCCGTCGTAGATGCGGGTGGCGGAAGCCAGCACATAGATATTGTCGTCGCGATCCAGCGCCACCCCGTGGACGACGCCGAGGCCCTTGACCGGATCGGTGCGGCGCCGATGGCCGTGTCGATCCCAGACGTGCAGGACGGCGGAGCGCGGTCCGTAGGCGCGACCGGCATACAGGTCGGGCTGAAAGATTTTTTCGTCGGCTCCCGCGTCCCGGCGCCAGCCGGGGGCGGAACGCGGCATCACGTAGCACGAGGCCAGCAGACGGCCGTGTACCGAGACCGACAGTCCGCCATGATGCCAGAAGCCGCGCGAGGGCAGGGGCAGTCCGGCAAGGACCGTGGCGGAACGTCCGGTGCGGTCGCCCGCATCGCCGACCGTGGCGCCTTCTTCGCCATAGTCCCAGGGGATTTCCTGCCAGGTGCGGATGTCGTAGCGTACGATCATGCGGTCGGTGCGCAAATAGGCGTAGCCGTCGGCGCCGATGGCCATGTCTTCCGCGTCGAACGGCAAAGGCACGATGGCGGTGCGGCCGCTGGCGGGATCGATTTCCACCAGTTCGCGAAAGGATTTGCCGGCGCCGGAGTCGCCCTCGGCCACATACAGGAAACCGGTGGCGGGATTGACGTGCAGGCGGCGCCGCAGCAGGGGCGCGCTGGATTCGCGGACCACGTCCCGGCGCACGTCCGCGCCAAAATCGCGGATGGTTTCCAGCGCGCCGTTGCGCAGGGCGACCAGTTGGATGTTGTCGAAGGAGTAGTCCGCGCGCCAGCCCCAGCGATCCTGCGGCGCCCACTCGCGGGCCAGCCAGAAGGTCGGATGTTCCGTCCAGGAGTCCAGCGCGGCGGAGCGGGGCAGGCCCGCGCCTCGATAGTGCGGGTCGCGGCGGTCGGCGAACGACGCGGGGAAATCGTAGACGGCCCGGCGTTGGGCGCCTTGATCGAACGGCGCCCATTCCATCAGTCGCGTGGCTACGGAAACGTTGTCCGCGGGGGCGCCGGGCCCGTATGCCAGGCCGCTGAAAACGTAGATGGCCTGGGTGCGCGCATGGATCATGACCTGTAGCGGACGTTCCGCCGGCCAATCGCGCAGGCACTGGCCGTCCGGCCCGTACACCAGGAGGCGGTTGCGGGCGTAGTCGGTCACGTACAGCCGTCCGGCACGGTCGCAGGCCAGCGAGGTGGGGAAGAGCGGAGCGCGGTCGTCCGCGGTCGCGGCGCTTACGTCGGGGTTCCCGATCCAGAGCGCGGGTTTGGCGTCGCTGTCCAGGTTCACGCGGTACACGGCCGGCAGCCATGCCGGGGCCCTCGGCGCGGACGCGGCCGCGCCGTCCGGCAGGCGAAAGGCCGTCAAATACAGATGGCGGCCGTCGGGGGCGACCGCCGCCCGACGGGCTATGAGCGGCGTGGCCTGACGGTCGGTCGGATGCGCAACGGTAACGGCGGGTCCGCGCAGCGGGATGTCGTCGGCGGCCGAGCCGTCGCTCGCAAACCGGTTGAGCGAGAGCTTGCCCAGCGTCAGGACGGGCTTGGGCGCGGCGGGCGGCGTATGCAGCGTCATAAAAGAGGCGGCGTTGGCATGCGGGAAGAGACGGTCGCGGCCGTGCCGGTCCACTCCGGTTCCGTCGAACCCGGCATTGTCGCCGGAACTGAGCAGGGTGGCCTGATGGAAGCCTTCCTTGAGCGCCACGCGCGGTCCGTCCGGCGGCGCGCTGTGCCAGTGCAGCGCGGCGAACGACGCCAGATGCCGGGCCGGAAAGGGATAGACCGTGCGCCGATACTCGCCGGCGTGGTCGAAGACGGTCAGGCGATCCGTGACGCGGCCCTGAAATACGTACACGCCGTCCGCGGCGGCCTGGATCAGGGGTGGCTCCTTTTGTATGCGTCGCTTGGGCGAACGGAAAAGAAGGCGCTCGAAAACCGGCTGCAGACCCAGCGAGACGCGTACGATATATCCTTTGCGGTCGTCGATATAGCGGCCCTGGTCGTTTTTGCCGTCCCAGACGATTTTCTGACGCAATTGATCGGGGATCAGAGGGGGCGGCGCCGACGGACCGAGTACGCCGGCGGCCAGGTGTCGCACGATGCGGCCGCGGGCGTCCTCGACGGCGACGGTCACGTCGCAATGGGCACGGGGCGTGAAGACGATGGTGACGGTACCGTCCGTTTGCGATACGGAAGGCTCCTGTTCCCATTCAAACGTTTCGCGGCGTTGGACCCGCAATTCGTCCATGGCCGCGCCGTCGCCAGTTGCGCACAGGCTCCCGGCCAGCAGGCCGGCCGCAATCGCTATACGTTTCATGCCGGAACCCTGACATTAAACCGCGGTTTCGTCAAGGGTTGCTCGGGCCCGATCAGCCGTTCCCATTCGGGTCGCATGGTGTGCGGTCGCGACGAAGCCCGACCCTACCAAAACGTTGCATCGCCGTTGTTTCGCCCTAATCTCACGCTCGACTCCTTTCCGGACAGGAGTCGGATTTTTGCGGGAAGAATTTCACTGCGGCGCGACGTCGGCCGCGACGGCGTCGGGGCCGGCCTTGAAGTTGGCGACGGCCTCGCCGGTCAGCAGATAGCGATCATAACAGCGCAGCCGGTGCAGTTGGCCTTGCAGCGTGGGCGCCACGCGGGCAGTGGCGGCGCCGTTGACGTCGCGCAAATGCGGATGGAAGCGGCCCCATCCGTACTGACGTTGCGGGCCGCCGTCGCAGAGCGTGCCGTCCACCAGAACGCTGACGATTTTTGGGCCGCCGTCCACGATAAACACCACATGATGGAGGACGTCGGCGCGCAGCAGATCGCCATCGCATTCCCAGGCCGATTCTGTGATCGGCCCGCAGGTAACGGCGCCGGGCCTGGCAAAAGTACGGCCCGTCATGCGCAACTGGATTGTTTGACGGTCGGTGAGCATGACAAGCAGACCGAGTCCTTCTTCGTCGCGCGAATCGAACAGGACCTGCCAAGGCTCGCAGCTTGTGAAACGCACCCACAGTTCCAGGGTGAA
This sequence comes from uncultured Victivallales bacterium, assembly GCA_964646045.1. Lineage (GTDB taxonomy): Bacteria > Verrucomicrobiota > Kiritimatiellia > UBA8416 > SLMC01 > CAZYAW01. The sequence continues at coordinate 9,798 of CAZYAW010000103.1, forward strand.
TCCGCCGCGGGCCGTCACTTGCCGCGCTTCGCCCGGCAGGGTGGCGCCGGTATCCGGGTCGAGGCGGCTGGCGCCGCGATTGTGCAGGGTGGGCAAGGACGGCATGGCGAGCGAGCCGCCGCCGGAGTGTTCCAGAACGAGACCTTGTCGCGCAACGGCGGCCGACCGGGCGGGATCGGACCACAGGGCGGCCAGCAGGGCGGGGTCCAATTCGTGAACGCGCGCGTCATCCTTGCGTGTTTCGGAGAGGTAGTAGTGTCCGTCCTGTTCCACAAAGTCCGGGTAGCTGGTACGGGCGCCGGGGTCGTCGTCGTAGAGCGCGATTTCGGGCTGCGACCAGTAGATGACGCCGTCGCGTTCGATTCCGCCGCAGAGCCAGGCCGGATTGCGCTGGTCGTAGGGGTTGTGGCGGCCTTCGCGTACGCCGCGGCCCAGCGCTTCCCCGCCGTGGAACTCGTACCAGTAGAGATAGCGTCCGTCCGAGGTTTTCCAGGCGAAATTCGCCGCGCGCGGGTTCTTGACGCGGCGTCCGCCGGGTTCGTAGCGCATCCAGTCGCATTCCCAGGTGCGCCCGTCGTCGCGGCTGACGGCCTGACAGGAGAACCCCGCGACGGTGCGGTAGGTGCCGTACAGCCATCCGTTGTTCATGGGAACCGCTTTGAATTCGCCGGCGATGGGGCCGCCGCCTTCCGGCGCGCGCAATCCGATGTCGCCCTCGGGCAGCGTTTCCCAGGTGTGGCGTGCGGGGTCGTGTTCCGTTGTCAGGTTGGGACTGCGAAACAGAACGCCTTCGTTCTGTACGAAAAAGCCTTCGCCGAATCCGCCCACTTTGGAGGCGCACACATAGGCGGCGCCCCGATGCACAAAGGGCTTGCCGACGCCCCAGAAGAACAGCACCCGACCTTGATACACGTTGTCGCGGTCGCATTGGAAGAGGCGCATGGGTATTTCGTAGCGGCGCGGCGACCAGGTTCGTCCGCCGTCGTCGGAGTATTTGTAGGCGTAGCTCCCGAAGGAATCAACCCGCGTAAAGGCGCGGCCGTCCACGGTGGCGACTTCGCGCCGGTTTTCGGCGTTGTAGGTGTAGAAGACATAGAGGCGGCCGGTTTCCTCCACGCGCAAGGGCATGGCCCAGGAGGATTCGGGTCCGTCGGCCGGTTCGATATCGAACGGGCCCTGCCACGAGCGTCCTGCGTCGGACGAAATCAGTGACACCACATGTTGTCCGGCGGCCCCTTCCTCGCCGGCGCCCGTCGTGACGACGCAGGTCCAGGTGCCGTCGGCGTTGACCACGATGTAAGGTTGATCCGAGTAGTGTCCGGCGGGCAGCGGCAGTCGCCAGCCCGTCGCCAAATTTCTGTTGTCCGTCATGGGCTCCGTCCTTTCCAGAGTTCTTCTTCATAGGCGAAAGCCGAGAACCAAGCAGACTTTCGCATTCTTGTCAATACGCAAGCAGGGATGCTTGCGCTACTTTGGAACTCGTGTACAACCCCGGACGGATCGGAGCGTGCCAAAGAGCAGACGAGGCGTTCCGCCTGGTTACAACGCGGCACGAGGCCGCGTCAACCATGAAGATCCCGTGCTTTCCGCAAGATTTTCTTCGCTTAACTTCCCGCGCGGGCTACTGTCCGTAGCGGGCGTCGGGTCCGTGCTTGCGAAAGTAATGCACGTTTTGCAGGTGCTGCGGCAGCGGCGGGGCGGTCGGTACCAGGGTCAGGGTGGCGAGGGCCATGCGCGCGACCGCTTCCAGAGCCACGGCGTTGGCCACGGCCTGCGCCGGGGTGGCGCCCCAGGTGAAGGGGCCGTGTCCGGCGCAGAGCACGGCCGGCGTCTGTTCGGGGTCCAGGGCGGCGAAGCGCTCCACAATGCTGTGGCCGGTATTCAACTCGTAGTCCGTCGCCGTCTCGTCCGGCGTCAGCGGCCGGGTAACAGGAACCGCTCCGCGAAAATGATCGGCGTGGGTCGTACCCAGACAGGGAATTTCGCGGCCGGCCTGCGCAAACGCGGTGGCGTAGGGACTGTGCGTGTGACAAACGGCGCCGATGCGCGGGAAGGCTCGGTACAGAATGCGATGCGTCGGCGTATCGGAGGACGGACGCAAAGGTCCCGGGCGCGGCGCGCCGTCCAGGGTCGCCGCAGCGATGTCCTCGCAGCGCAGCGCGGCATAGGGTACACCGCTGGGTTTGATGAGCAGAATACCGTTCGCGCGATCGACGCCGCTGACATTGCCCCAGGTCAGGACCGCCAGACGTTCCTGCGGCAGCGCGCAATTGGCTTCCCAGACCGCGGTGCGCAGCGCGTTCATGACGCTGTCCCGGCGCGCTGTCGGTCGCGCAAGTCCATCAGATCCTTCATGACATGGCCCAGCGCGCCGGCGGGGGCGGTCAGGCCGAAGGCGTCGTGCAGCTCGCGGTAGAGACCGTATAGGCGGTCGTACGGTTCGCGGTTGGCGGGGCGCGGCCGATAGACGACGGGGCGCTGATGACACAGCGCCGCCTGGGCCTGTGCGACGTTTTCGAAGGCGCCGCCCGCCACGGCTCCGAAAAGAGCCGCGCCCAGCGCGCAGGTCTGGTCGCTGGCGGAGATCAGCATGGGCCGCTGCAGCACGTCGGCGTAAATCTGCATGAGCAAGGGATTCTTGACGGCCAGTCCGCCGCAATTGACGATTTTTTCCACCGGCACGCCGTAGGCTTCGATGCGTTCGACAATGGCGCGCGCGCCGAAGGCCGTGGCCTCGATCAGGGCGCGGTAGATTTCGTGCGCCTCGGTATGCAGGGTCTGGCCCAGGATCAGGCCCGACAGGCGGGCGTCCGCCAGAATCGTGCGGTTGCCGTTGTTCCAGTCCAGCGCCAGCAGCCCGTGTTCGCCGGGCTGTTGCGGCGCGGCCGCCTGCGCCAGCGCCTCGAACTTTTGCGCGTCGCTTGAGCCGTAGCGTTCGGGAACCAGGTGGTGCAGAAACCACAGGAAGAGATCGCCCACCGCCGACTGGCCGGCTTCGATGCCGAAGTGGCCGGGCAGAATGGAACCGTCCACTATGCCGCAGACGCCCGGAATGTCGGCCAGAGCGGTTTGATTGGGGCTGACCAGCATGTCGCAGGAGCTGGTGCCGATGATTTTGACGAGAGTTCCCGGCGCAATGCCGGCGCCGACCGCGCCCATGTGGGCGTCGAACGCGCCGGTGGCCACCGCGAGGCCCGCCGGCAGTCCGAGCGCCTCCGCCCAGGCGGGGGACAGGCGCCCGGCAGGCTGATCGGCCGTTTGCGCGTCGTCGCTCATACGGGCGCGCAGGGCGGCCAGAGCCGGGTCGAGGCCGGCCAGAAATTCCGTGTCGGGATAGCCGCCCCAGGCGCGGGCGTACATCGCCTTGTGGCCGGCGGCGCATACGCTGCGCCGCAGGAGCGCGGGGGCGGCGGCGCCGCACAGGGTGGCCGGCAGCCAGTCGCAGCATTCCACAAAACTGTGAGCGGCCGCAAAAACGTCCGGGTCGCTTTTCAGACAGCGCCAGATTTTGCTCCAGAACCATTCGGAAGAGTAGGCTCCGCCGCATTGGGCCAGATAGTGCGGCCGCTGTGTGCGGGCCCGTTCGGTGATGGCGGCGGCTTCGGCATGGGCGGTGTGGTCTTTCCAGAGCCAGGCCAGGGCGGCGGGGCGGTCGCGAAAGGCGGGGTCGCAGGCCAGCGGCACGCCCTGCGCGTCGACGGGCAGGGGTGTGCTGCCGGTCGTGTCGATGCCGACGCCCGCGATGCGGTCGGGCGCGAAATCGCGGTCGCCGGCGCGGGCCTTTTGCACGGCGGCCCGCACGCAGGTGCGGGCGCCGACCAAGTAGTCGTCGGGATGCTGACGGGCCAGATTGGGGTCGCGGTCGTCCGTTAGGACGCCCTGCTCGCCATGCGGATAGGGGAAGACATGGTCGGCGACCTCGCGTCCGTCACGCAGATCGACAATCAGCGCGCGGCAACTGTTGGTGCCGAAATCCAAGCCCAGGGCGTAGCGTCCACGCTCCATCCCACCCTCCTTCGTTGAACCGTGAACGTTTCAGGCAAACGGGTTTTCCGTCGGATACAAATGCGCGGCCGGGCGCGGGGCCGCCACGCGGCCGATGCCGGCCAGTTGGGCGGCGTCGAACAGAATGCGTCCGACCTGGGCGAAGGCCATGGCCGCATGATGCGGAAATTTTCGTTCCAGCAGCACATGGCGATAAAAGCGCGCGAAATCGCGCACGGCCACGATGCCGATGCCGCCGAACGAACAGGGGTCGGCGTCGAGTACGAAACCGTCGGCCGCATAGCTCATCAGACCGGCCCCGTCGGGCGTCGCCTGCAGCCGGAAAAGGGAGCAGGGTCCGGGGCGCAGGGTGCCTTCCAGCGTTCCGCAGGTGATGTCGGGCGGCGCGTCGGGGCTTTCCATCAGGCGGTTCATGATGAGCTGATGTTTCATGCCGCATCCTTCGCACAGGCGTTCGTGCGGGGTATTGCCGCAGTGGAAGCCCATGAACAGGTCCTCGCGCGCGGCGCCCTTAAGATCGGCGTCGGGCGCCAGGTCGGCGGGCACCGTGTTGTTGATGTCCAAAATGGTCACCGACTGGCCGCTCGCCAACTGGCACATGTACTCGGAAACCGCTCCGTAGATGTCCACTTCGCAGGCGACCGGGATGCCGCGCGCGGCCAGGCGGCTGTTGACGTAGCAGGGCACGAAGCCGAACATTTTCTCGAAGGTCGGCCAGCATTTGTTGGCGAATACGCCGTAGTCGCACGCGCCCAGATGATCGGCGAAAAACGATTGCAGCGCCAGCTCGAACTGCGCCAGAGCCGGCAGCTTTTGCGGGTGGCGATTGCCGGCTCCGAGTTCACGGGCCATGTCGCGCGCCACGGCGTCGATTTCGCTATGGCGCTCGCCGGCGCAGCGGAACAGATCGTACAGATCGAGTTCCGAATTCTCCATGACCTCGATTCCCAGGTTGTACAAGGGCTTAATGGGGGCGTTGCAGGCGTAGAAATCCTGCGGGCGCGGTCCGAAAGCGAACACCTTGAGGCGGCGCAGCCCGTTGACGACCCGGGCGGCGGGCAGGAAGTCGGCGATGGCGTCGGCGACGGCCGCCGGCGAGCCGACCGGGTACGCGGGCAGGTGCAGCGTCAGGTTGCGCAGGCCGGCATTGAGGCTGGCGTTCAGCATGCCGCAGAAGGCGTCGCCGCGGCCCTGTACGAGATGGGCGCCCGATTCCTCCGCGGCGCCGGCCAGCATACAGGGCACATTCAGCTTCTTGGCGCAGATCGTCAGGGGGCCTTCCGGTCCGAAATTGCCGAGGTACAGGCAGGCCGCATTGATCTGGCGCTGCGTCATGTCCGCCGCCGCCGTCAGGGCGTCGCGTTCCGATTCGACAATCGTCGCGCACACTTCGACGGGCAAGTCGCGTTTCCGGCACTCCTCCGTCAGCGCCCGCAGACGGGTGCGGGCCAGTTCGATCGGGAAACAGTCGCGACTGACCGCAATGAGGCCCAGTTTGATTTTCGGCATATTG
>CAZYAW010000104.1:0-9885 GCA_964646045.1 uncultured Victivallales bacterium
GTAACCGTTCACGGGTGTTATCATAAGCAATGCGCGTCGAATGCCGACCATTTTGAGTGCGCGTGCCTGCACGCGCTTTACGTGCCGGCGCCCGCGTCGGCACATGAGCCTTCTCCCGGAGCAGGCTCCGGGTCAGAAAGCGCGTGCAGGCACGCGCACTCAAAAAAGCGCATTTCCCAACCCCGGCTCCCTCAGGGTCACACCGTAAAAAACAAAAGATGAAGTGCGACAAGACCAGCTTTCATTCGCGCAGCCATAGGCAGCCTCAGCGCGCCTTTGCCGCATATTTCCTGGCCCGCTATGCCCGGCTTTCCCGACGGCAGAGCGCCCCGTATCTAGGCGTGACAAGTGGGCCGGCGGTTACACAACTGCTCACTCGCTTCCGTCGGTTCGAGCGGCTCCTTGCGAAGAGCGCGCTGCCAATCATCGAGTAACTCGTCACGATGCAGATCATACCACCCTTGTTTCAAAACGCCGGCAACATACACCAAAAAAACGCCTTTGTTCAAGCGCTTAATTGTCGCGTTCTGTTGAAGCTGTTTTTGCGCGCGCTTTACCCCTTGATTACGCATCCGTTCCGTGCTACGTTCCCCGACAACTATGAAATGAAAACAGTATCATCCCATAGCGTTTGGAATTATGGAGGTGCCGGATGCCGGACCGCAAACTGATTGCCGTCGAAGTGGATCAACTGATTCTGTCGAATCTGGGGTTTGCCGTATTGCTCAAGGGCGTGAACGATCCGCGCATGCTGCCGATCATGATCGGCGGAGCGGAGAGCCAGTCCATTGCCATCGCCCTTAACAACCTGCAAACGCCGCGCCCGCTCACCCACGATCTGATCAAGAATCTGCTCGATTATCTGGAGTGCCGTCTGATGCGCGTGGAACTGATCGATCTGAAAGAAGGGGTGTTCTTCGCCCGCCTGGTGCTGGAGCGTGACGGACAGCGTATGGACATGGACGCCCGTCCCAGCGATTCGATCGCTTTGGCGCTGCGGGCCAAGGCGCCCATCTACGTGACGCCCGCCATCATGGACGAAGCCGGCCAGTCGCTGGCGCAGGCCCGTCAGGCGGGACATCAGCCGGACCCGCACGCCGCCGACAAGCGCGCCACGCCCGAGGAAAGCCTGCAGCGCAGCCTGGCCAAGGCCGTGCAGGAGGAACGCTACGAAGACGCCGCTAAAATCCGCGACGAACTCGCGCGCATCAAAAAATCGGCCGAGGGCAACTGACCGGGAACGCCGACGTGCCCGGTCGGCGAGTGGGCCATGTATTGACGCTACAAACTGAAGACAATCGAATTCGGCTGGACAGCAGCCGCGCAGTTCGGTAAATACATCCGGACACATCGCATCAGAAAACGAGGGAACTTTTATGCGGGGAAAGCCAGCGCTTTATGGCTTGATAAACTCGAATCGCGACTTTTCGAGCCCATATGCATGGGGAAAGAACCAGTTCAACTCGTCTTTCCCGGCCGCACTGGCCTGCTACATGCGGGATCGGAGATTGCCCGCTGTTTATATCAGGCACGGAGAGTCTTCAAACACCGTGCTTTCGGACATTTCATTCGACGACTTTTGGCAAACGGCTTTGCCAAACGACAAGCTCTTGTTTTCGTTTGAGTACCGATACGCGCCATACGCCGAAATGACGGTTGACGATATTCAGCCAATCGATTTAGTGGTCTCCGAACACGAATCGAAAAGGCTTCTCGCGCCGGTTGAGATCAAACTTACCACTATTCCGGACAACACCACATCGGACCAAGAGGATGCCGATTACGGTTCGGAGCTTGTGGTGCGTTCTCCGACCATGCGCTATGCCGCGATGGGGATGGGGCAATCGTGCTCGTCTTGCATGACGCAAGTGCGCGATTTGTTTTCGCCTGCCTGCGCGAAAATCCGGAATTGGGACAATATCGTGGAAGTCTCGAAACACCGCGACAATATCATCCGTTCACTGGAGCTATTCCTCAACACCTATTCACAGTACGAGCGCCCGCTCCTGATGCAACCCATCTGGAAGACCATGGGCAAGAAACCGATTTTGGCGAACAACTGCCTGGATATCTTTGTTTGGAGCAATTTCGCAATCTGCCGTCTTCTCATCGAATCAGGAAGAGGAAACGACGAAAAAATATCTCGCCCGCAACGAGCCGCATTGCGTTTGGCGCGGTTTCTCTACGAGCTTTCGACGAGAGGCAAAGTTTACCAGAGGCCCATTTACGACGGAATGACTTTTGAAAATCTTAACGATAAGGAATTTGCCGTCAGCGGCAAGAAAACCAACCTGCACATGCGTTGCGACCGCCTGACTAAACCGATCGTTGAAAAAGAGCAAATCAAGGAAATCGTGCTTGGCGGCGGCCAGAAGTTCCTTTCGCCGGAACGCCGTTTTGATGCTATCATCTACTACTCCAGCGAGCTTTTTGATGAACAGCAAACTTAGGGCTATTGACTTGTTTTGTGGAGGAGGCGGACTTTCACAGGGTTTGTCGGATGCCGGGATAGAAATTGTGGCGGCATTGGACAACTGGGATGCCGCCATTGCCTTTTACCGGAGAAACATTGAAGGCCATCCGGTTGAAAAAATTGACTTGCTCGACAGTGATCAAGTCGCAAAACACCTTGAGCAATACGATTTCAACATGATTGTCGGAGGTCCTCCATGCCAGGATTTCTCTTCCGCCGGCAAACGTGACGAGAACGGGGGCCGCGCAAACCTCACCATCTCATACGCTACAACCATCGACATACTGCGCCCGAAATACTTTATTATGGAAAATGTCGAACGTGCGCAAAAAACAAAGACGTTTGCCGGCGCTTTGGACATCTTCAAGAAAGCGGGCTATGGTCTCACGGCAACCGTGCTGGATGCTTCCTTGTGCGGCGTACCGCAAAAGAGAAAACGCGCGGTCGTGTTTGGCATTCTGGACGGCCCCGACAATGCGCTCATACCCGCGATCCGGCGCAATCAATTTTCCGCTCCGATGACAATCCGCGATTTCTTCGGCAACAAATTCGGCATCCAGCATTATTATCGCCACCCGCGCAGTTACGCGCGCAGGGCCGTTTTCAGCATCGACGAACCCAGTCCGACCATTCGAGGGGTCAACCGTCCGGTGCCGCAAGGCTATCCCGGGCATCCTGGAGACGCGGCTCCGATTTCCGGCAACATTCGTCCGCTTTCTACAAAAGAACGTAGTTTAATTCAAACTTTCCCGGAATCGTGGGATATCTCGGGCAACAAGGCCGACATCGAGCAGATCATAGGAAATGCCGTGCCCGTGAGATTGGCTAAGTTCATTGGCGAGTGCCTGTTGCAAACGGTTTCCAATGGCCGGAAGAATCCCGCATACAACATCGACGAACACGGAAATTGGGTCTTATTCGAGCAACGAAGAAAATACTCCGCATAAAACCCGCGGCATCGCACCTTACAAACAAAGAAACAATCTCTAACCGGCCTATTTTCTGCTTAGCAGCTTGCGCGAGGCGGCGCCGCGGTCCACCAGCGTGGCGGTCGCGACTTCCTGACGGAAACGCAAAACGTTGAGCATGAAAATCTCGATGTTGGCCACCAGTCCCGGCGGCAGCAGGTTGCCGTCGATCTCCACGGACAGGACCGGATAGCGCCCTTCGCGCGCCCAGGGCGTGAAGACGCCTTCGATGACCCGCCCGATCAGACAGGCGAAGGGCGAGATGTTGACCACGCCCGAAAATCCGTCCAGCATGGCGGTGGCGGCCGCGCCGCTGGACACGCTGATTTCGGACTGCAGTTCGTCATGCACGAAATGACGACGGGCGTTCCCCATGATCTCGTCCATGTTGTGCGGCGTCTCGATGAGCAGACCGGACGGGGCCAGCGCCTTTTGCACGGCGTGATCCACCCGGCGCTTGTAGGCCTGCTCGACGCTCCAGCCGATGCGCTCGCGCAAACTGCGCGAGAAGGGACGGCGCCAGCCTGCCGTCAATTTCAGGCGCTTGCGAATCTCGTCGCGGCGGATGTGGTCGCAATAGTAGATCCATTCGCCCACCCCCGAAACTTTGCCGATGATGCCGCGCGAGGAAAAAAGCTGGATCAGCTCGTCCACGGCGAAGTCGTCGCGCCGCACGTAAATTTCGCCCACAATCAGAATTTTCGGACAGTCGCGCGGCGCGCGGGCCAGCGGGATGCGCGCGATTTCGCCGGCGATGCGCCGCAGTTCGGGCAGCGCCCGCGTCAAGTCCTTTTCCGCCGCCGCCACCAGGCTCCGCCACAGGGAGTCGTAAACGCGCAGTGCCTCCTGCGGATCGCGGGCGCAGGCCCGCAGGGAAGTTTCAACGTCTTTCATATAGTCGCTGACCACCACGCTCCACCAGATGCGACGCGAGAAACCGGGTCCCATCTCGTTGTAGGAATTGTCCGATTCCAGCGTGACCACCAGCACGTTCTCCAGTCGCAAGTCGCGGAACAGATTGCGATAGAAAACCGAATACTGACCCGTCCGGCACGGCCCCGTGGTGGTGGGCACGAACAGCAGGTAGATTTCGTCCTTGCGATAGTTGCCCGACGAAAAATAGCGCAAAGCCTCGCCCAGCACCAGTTGCGAGGGCAGACACTCCTTGCCGCTGGTATGGGCGCGCGCCATGCGCAGAACGTTGGCGTCCGGCAGGGGCAGGGCTTCGGCGTTGACGCCGGTGGAGCGCAGCGCGGCGGCCGCCAGTTCCGTGGCCAGCCGCCCCATGTTGGCGAGCAGGAACTTGACGCGCGGATTATGCGTCAACGGCTGCGTTTCCCCGGTGTGCTCGTTGCGCACCACCATGCCGACGCGGGAATCGTACTCGAAACGCAGTCCGTTGTCGTAGCGTTCCTCTTCCGTTCCGCCGGCCTCGCGTCGCGAGCCCTCGATGATGTCGAGAAAAGCCTCCACGCGCGTATCCACGCCCGCATCGGCCGAATGCGAATCGATCTCGAGAATGAGGAACGGCTTGGCGCCCATCGTCCACTTCAGATAGTGCAGCATGAAGGAGTCGGGGGCGCAGGAGAAATTGGTGATGTAGGTGGCGTAGAGATTGGGCTCGGCTTTGATCAGCTCGGCCGCCTTCATGTCCTGCTGTCCGTAGTACCAGTACATGTTGGATCGGATCTGCTCGTCGCGAAACGGCAGGATGTCGAAGGGAATCACGGAATAGCCGCGCGAAACGAACTTGCGCGGAATGCCCATGTTGGCGTCGCCGGTGAAGGCGTTGTAGGGCCGACCCAGCAGCGTCACCACCGGTTGGCTCGCGCGACGGGCGAAGTCCAGCGCCTCGCGGCCCAGCGCCGCCAGCCGCTCGGCGCAGTCGCGCTGGCGAGCCAGCGCCGCCGCAAAGGCCCGGCGCGCCTCCCGCTCGTCGAAACCCAGTTGCGCGCCCAGCGCCACGAACGACTCCCGCGCCTTGGCCTCGCCGTACTTGAAGGTGACGACCGGCGCCAGAATTTTTTCCGGCGGCCATTCGCCGAAGGCCTTGCGCAAGTAATAGGGCAGGCTTTGCGTGATCGGACAAAAGCAGGCGTGAACGTCCTTCTCCAGACTCTCCATGTCGCGGGCGTGCGGCAGGAACAGCCAGTCCACCCCGCGCTCGATCAGGCTCTGCACGGCCCCGTGCGCGATCTCGGCCGGGAAACAGTACCCGCTTTCGACACGGGCCATGCCTTCCTCCGACAGTTCCTCGGACAACAGGGTTTCGACGCCCAGCTCGTGAAAGAAACCGGCATACAGCGGCCACAGACTGTACACCGAAAACGCGCGCGGCACGCCCACCACCCCTTCACGGCGCTTGCGCAGGGCGGCCGGATCGGGTGCGCACTCCTCGAACACGATTTTCTGACGCCGCTCCACATAGTTGCGGGGCTCTGCGGCAGCCTCGCTCTTCTTCTTGCGCAGGTTGGCGTACTTGTTGCAGCGTCCGCCGAAGTTGTAGCGGTGTCCGCCCACGCGCAACACGCGAATGGGACAATAGTTCTCGCAGGATTTACAGGTGAATTCGCGCTCGTTCTCGATGGAGGCCGCCAAAATGGATTCCAGCGTGCAGGGACGCGCCTCCAGCAGTCCTTCGCGCATTTTGCGGCGGGCGATCAGACCCACCCCGAAGCAGCCCATCAGCTCCGGATCGGGCGGCACGACCACCTCCTTCTGCAAATGCAGCGCGAAGGCGGCCGGCACCGCCTCGTTCTTGGCCACGCCGCCCTGCAGCGCGATGCGATGTCCGACCGTCCGGTTGCCGACCACCCGGTTCAAATAATTGGCGACCACCGAGGCGACCAGTCCGGAGGCGATGTCCTCGCGCGTGGCGCCCTGCTGAATCGCCTTGCGAATGTCGGAATTGATGAAAGCCGAACAGTGCTCGCCGAACTTGAGCGGCCGGTCGGCCGCCAGCGCGATGGGTCCGATCCGGTCGGCTTGCTCGATATTGAGATCACCGCGGCAGGACTCCTCCAGGAAGGAACCCGTCCCGGCCGAACAGGCTTCGTTCATGGCGTAGTCGATGGGCACGCCGTTGCGCAGGAGCACATACTTGGCGTCCTGTCCGCCGATTTCGAAGAGCGTATCCGTTTCCGGCGCGAAATGGGCGACGCCCGCCGCATGCGCGATGATTTCGTTATACACGGCCGCCGTTTCGAGAAAGACGCCGAGAATCTCGCGCGACGAACCGGTCGTGGCGGTCAGCGCGATAGCGACCGGCGCGCCCGCGCCCAGCGCCGCGTCGGCCTGCTTGCGGATCTCGGCAATGCAGCCTTTCAGCGCGCGGACCGGGTCGCCATGCGTCCGCCCGTAATGGGCGGCGGCTATCTCGTCGGTTTCCATATCGATCAGGCAGGCCTTGGTCGTGGTCGAACCGCCGTCCACGCCCAGCATATAGGAGCGTCCCGCCCGCACGCGGCCCCGGCGCGAAGGCATGATCGTTACGCGCTGCATCGCCGTACGCAGAGACTCGAAACGCGCGAACTGCACGTCGTGCGCGACCACGCGCCGCTCGGGCGGCGGCAGGGGAGCGCCGATTTCGCGCGCCAGCAACGCCGCCCCGTAGGCCTCGAAATAGGGAGCCGCATCCGGAATCGTGAATTCGACTTCGGGCAGCATGGCGCGCAGACGCCGCACCAGAAAGCGGTTGCGGGTCAGACCGCCCGTCAGCAGCACGCGCCCGCCGGCCACCCGCGCTTTCTTGAGAAATTCGGCCACCTTGCCGGCCATGACATGACTGAGCGACATTACGATGTCGCCCGGGTCGGCCTCGCCCTTGTTCATGCGATGGGTGCAATCGCTCTTCATAAACACGGAGCAGCGCGACGAGAGCTTCAGCGCCCGGCTTTGGTCGCTGACGGCGGCGACATCGTCCAGCGTCATGTCCATGCGGCCCAGTTGCTGACAGAAGAATTCGCCGGTGCCCGAAGCGCATTTGTTGCCGGAAAAGCTCGACACGATGCGACCCGCGCGGTCGAGCGTATACACCACCAGGGTTTCGCCGCCCATCGAAACCGCCGCGTCGGGCGTCAACGCCAGCCCCTTCAGCGCCGCCTCCACGCAGAGCGGCTCGATGACGCTGGGCGTTTCGATCAGATAGCGCCCCTCCGTTCCGGTCGTCAGCGCCCGGGTCCCGGGCGGACACGAATGCTCGCTCAGCAGCTTCGCCAAAGCGGCGCCCACATTGCCCTCGTGCGGCGCCACGGCGCTCCAGACCGGCGTTTCGTCTTCCAGCAAAACCAACTTGAGATTCGACGAACCGACATTGATTCCCAACGAATGCATGCGCCAGCCCTCTCGCCCGTGCAGCCGCGCCCTGTGCTCAGTTCACAGTTCTCGGTTCACAGTTCACGCCATTTCATACAAGACCGGTAACGGCTCAGGAAGCCTCGGTAAGTCGGCCATTCCTGGCTGACTCTCCAACGCCTCGGGGTCAGGCAGGAATGCCCGACCTACTTTTCGCTGCGAATTCAGCGTGCACCGTGAGTCTACCTGAGCCGTTACCAAGACCGTGAAATGGCGTACGCTACTGATACCACTTGCCGTTCAAGCCCCCGATCGCGGCGCCGAGTGAAAGGAACGTCCCGCCGCCGCCCGCCATGAAGCCGATCAGCGCGAGCAGCTCGATGACCGATTCGCGCACCAGTCGAAACTCCAGACGCGACCCGGTAATGAACACCGAGATCAGCAGCGCCAGCATCAGGGCCACGGCGGGCCGCACCAGCAGCCCCAGCAGCAAAGCCGCGCCGCATACGATGGCGGCGATGGGATACAACTGCAGATTGCGGCTACTGAATTGCCCGGCGCCCATTTCAATAAACATGAGCCCCGTCCCGACGCGCAGAAAAAACCATCCGTAATCCAGCGAACGTGTGGCGGCCATGCTACCCTCCTCCGTTTTTTGGAGCGCAAAATGCCACAGGTTCCCGCGCTTGACAAGCAAATTTCGATACCGGAACGGGAAATTCGCGGGAGCGCCTTCCGCGCTACGATCACTGCGATCAAGGTGCGATCAAGGTGTCTGGCCTTGAAAAGCCGTCTGCGGGTTTTCTATGGCCTGACACCCCCGACGGAAGAGTCCACCCGCCTGCCGATGACAGAGCCGACCACGGCGTCCTGCGCGCTGAATTTCCGGGCAGGGCGAACCGTCCCGGCGAACCGCTAGCGCCCCGGCGAAGATTTTCGCTCGTCCACTTTTCGTAGTTGCTTTTTTGCGGGAAAACACTACATTCCCCTTTTTCATTTACTCGCAGGAAGAAAAAACGCCGTTACAACCAATACGAGGGAGGACAGGAACGCTATGAAATCTTGGTGGATGGCTTGTTTGGGGTGCGCCTGGCTGACGGGCATCACGTTCACGGCGACCCGGGCGCAGGAGACGACGGCGGAAGCGCCGACGGAAGCGGAACCCGTCGCGACAGCGGAAAACACGCGCCCGCATCCGGTTCTGACGCTGGGCGGAATGACGTGGATCGACGTTCACCAGGTAACGGCCAACGACAATGGCGCAAACGGCATCTACATCAATGCCGAGAACAGCGGCGGACTGGGCTACATTAGCGACCTGGCGACCCCGCTCGTTTCTACGGGCGGCGGCCTGATCGATATCAGGGTTACGGAAAGCCAGACCGACAACAACGACGCATCCGGCATCCGCATCCACGCCACGCAAACACTCGACGGCCTGCTCGGACCAGTCGAAGCGAGACCGGCCTTCTCTGAAGAATTCGGGACCATCAACATTCTGGCGGAAACGGCCGGGAGCGCCGCCGTGACTCTGACGGGCAACACCGCCGATCGCAACACGTCGGACGGCGCAACCATCACGCTATTGGCCGAGTCGCAGACCCTGCTGGGCCGCGGCAACCGGTTGCGCAACAACGGGCAGGCCGGCCTGAGTTTGTCCGTCGCAGCGGACGCCTCGGCCAATTCGCTCGACTTCGGCACGGACGGTTCGGACGAGTCCGGCTTCAACTCGATCTTCGGCAACGGCGCATACGAAATCGTCAACCCGGGCGCGGTGCAACTGCTGGCGCAAAACAATTACTGGGGCGCCTTCCCGCCGGCGCTCGGACAGTTCTCGGGCGCCGTCAACTACGAGCACGAGCTGGCCGCCGCTCCCAACCCGTGAAAACCAATCGGTAACGAACATTCATAGCGGATACCGCAACAGGGTGGAATCCTCGTAATTTCGCCGTGGTCCCGGCTTGGTAAGGCTCATGCCGTACCAGGCCGGATTCGTTCGCAGCGTCATCATGCGGTGACAGACACAACCCGCGCGAAGGGAACAACCATGATCAATATGCCGAAAATCAAACTGGGCCTCATTGCGGTCAGTCGCGACTGTTTCCCGATCGAACTGGCCCGCACCCGTCTGCGGGCGCTGACGGAGGAGTG
>CAZYAW010000105.1:0-41144 GCA_964646045.1 uncultured Victivallales bacterium
TACACAAAAATTTGGTCGGTTGGAAATTCCTTGTTGGATATTGGATATTCAGTCCCTCGAAAAATCTGATGAGCCTGCGAAATCACGAGGCCCGACTGACATTGCGCGAACCCTAAGGGCCCGCGCAAAAACAACTTCACATTTTGGACGCAGATGCATCCCGCCCGGCTGCGTTGCGAAAACTCGAAATATCGGGAATATTCCCGCGTTTTCGCGCCTTATCCCCATCGCTTTATTCGGACTGCTTCAGGGCTGGCCGACTGCCCGCCGCGGCCGCGCGCAGTTGGCCGCAGGCGGCGTCGATGTCGGATCCGCGCGAGCGTCGCAGTGTGGCGTTGATGCCGCTCTGGCGCAGGATTTCGATGAAAAGCGCGGCCGTGCCGGCGGCGGCGGGTCGTTCGGGATATTCGGGAACCGGACTCAGCGGAATCAGATTGACGCGGCAGGGCAGCGTCCGCAAAAGACGGGCCAGGGCGCGCGCCTGGGCGGTCGCGTCGTTGACGTTCCGGATCAGCGTGTATTCGAAGGTCACGATGCGGCCGGTGCGCTCGGCGTACCGGCGGCAGGCCCGCAGCAGTGTCGCCAGTCCGTATTGGCGGTTGATCGGCATGAGCCGGGAGCGCAGTTCGTCGTCCGGCGCATGCAGCGAGACGGAAAGTTCGATGTGCGGCGTCTCTCCGGCCAGGCGCTCGATGGCCGGGGCCAGTCCGCACGTGCTCAGGGTAATGCGCCGGGCGGCCACGGCCAGTCCGGCGGCGTCGTTCAGCCGCAGGACGGCGCCGCGCACGGCGTCGTAGTTGTCGAGCGGTTCGCCGACGCCCATGAATACGACGTGCGTCGGCTTGCGTGCCGCCGCGCGCCAGGCGAGGCGAAACTGCGAAACAATTTCGCCCGTGCTCAAATGCCGACGCCACCCGTTCTGGCCGCTGGCGCAAAAGGCGCAGTGATAGCGGCAGCCGACTTGCGAGGAGACGCACAGGGTCAGACGCTCGGCGGCGGGGATCAGGGCCGCCTCGATGCGTTCGCCGTCGGCCAGTTCGATCAGGAATTTGCCGGTAGCCGTTCCGCCGCCCGCCGTTTGCGCCAGGCGCGCGGCGTCCAGCGGGTAGCGGGCGGCCAGGCTCCGGCGCAAAGCGGACGGCAGATCCGTCATGGCGTGCCAGTCGGAGGCGTTGGCCACATACAGCCAGCGCCAGATCTGGCGCGCCCGAAACGCGGGCGCGCCGAATTCCGCGCCGAGCGCCTGCAACTCGTCAAAGGTCAGATCGCACAGCGAGATAGAGTCGTTCTTCATCGGCTTGTAGCTGTAGTCCATGCGCCGGCGCTTTTCAACAACAATTCTCGCGTTCGGTTCGCTCCGGGAATGTCGGCCGGTCGCCTTCGCGCCTTGAGCCAAAAGCTCTTGACATGGTAGCCGTTCACGGTTCTCGGTTCACAGTTCACGGTTTTCAAGACATCTTGAGCGCTTTTCTCGCAAGTTTCCGGCCAAGCCGCCACGCTTCAATATCTTCAAAACGCTCAATTTTCATTGTCAGATTCCTTTTTTCAACCGTCAACCGTGAACCGTGAACGCTTACTTGACATTTTCGTGGCGGCTTGACAGTCTCTCTCTCATTACACGCATTTTCCGTCCGATGCCGGCGCGAAGGGCAGCACACGGAAAGCCCCTGGAATCACGGAACGATGGAAGATTGGAATGGGAACATTCCGGCCTTTCGAAATCCCGCGTCTTTCCGGGGTCATACTGATTTGCTCCGTGCCGGGCCTCCGGAAGAATAGGATAGCCGATGTTCCTTACCGTTTGCCTGTTCATCGCGGGGATTGCGCTTCTGACGGCCGGCGCTGAATTTTTCGTGCGCGGCAGTTCGCTGCTGGCCCGCCGCATGGGGGCGGCCCCTCTGGTGGTCGGTCTCACGGTTGTCGCATTCGGCACGAGCGCCCCGGAGCTGTTCGTCAGCGTCAAATCCGCGCTCATATCGGCGCCGGGCATGGCGGTTGGCAACGTTATCGGCTCCAACATCGCCAACATAGCCCTGATCCTTGCCGGCAGCGCCTTGATCATGCCGTTGACCGTCCACCGTCAGATCGTCAAACGCGATATGCCTTTCCTGATTGTGTTTTCCGCGGTTCTGTGTCTCCTGTTGCTGGATCGCAGCCTTTCAAGATGGGACTCGCTTTTGTTGCTTCTGCTTTTTGGCGGGTACCTTTTTGCAACCGTCTCGTTTGCGAAGCGGGAGGCGGCCGATCGTCGCGGCGCCGCCCAAGCGCCTGAGGAGCGGGGTTCCGGCCTGCCGCCGATTCTCCTGATGATAGCGTTTGGACTGGGTGGATTGTTGTACGGATCTCAGTTGATGGTCGATGCCGGGGTGATGCTTGCCCGTTATTGCGGAGTAAGCGATACGATTATAGGCATTTCGATTGTCGCCGTGGGAACCAGTCTGCCCGAACTGGCGGCCTCGCTCATGGCGGCCTTCAAGAAGGAATCCGACATTGCGGTCGGCAATGTTGTCGGTTCCTGCATTTTCAATATCGGCATGGTTTTAGGTTGTGCCGGCGGACTGTCGCCCTTTGCGGTTCCCGAATTGAAGTATGTGGATTTGGGCGTCATGTTTGCGCTCAGCCTGGTTCTGCTGCCCTTTCTAAAGTCGGGTTTCACGTTGAATCGGATCGAAGGGGCCATTCTTCTGCTGGCCTACGCGGGATATATGTTTTATCTTTGGTCGTAAGACGATGAGATGCGATAAGCTCGTCGAGGATCGAGACAGGGGAAATTCACCCTTCGGAAGCGCAGGAATAGCTAGCCAGATGTCTTTTCATTGGACAATCCCGCCCCCGTTTCGTAAGAGGGGGTCGATGGCAATTGAAGAGCGGCGTGAAGGCGAGGGGAGCGCCATTCTCATTGAGACCGCATGGTGTGCGGTCGCGACGAAGCACGACCCTCCAAAACGTTGCATCGCCGTTGTTTTCCGACATGGAGGGACGCGCTCCGTCGCGTCCCCCTTGCGGAATCGGTCAAAATGAGAATGGCTGCGAGGAGGGAGGATCTCGGCGTGTGGGGTTGGCTGGAACAATTTGATCATACACTGTTTTTCTGGATTAATCGCGGATTGGGGCGCGACTGGCTGGATCCGGTTTTCGGCGATCTTTCGGTGCTGGGCGGGTGGAGCATTGCGCTGGTGACGGTGGCCGCTCTGGCGGCCGACGGCGGACGCGTTTTGCGGCGTCATCTACTGGTGCTTTTCGTGGCCATCGCCCTTTTTGCGCCTGTCAATCGCGCTCTTAAATCGGCTTTTTCCCGAACGCGCCCGCTCGGTGTGTTCGCGGAGCAAGTCGAGCGCGATCCCGACTATGTGCGCCTGGTCAACCGCGAACGTCTCTATCGCAGCTCTTTTCCGTCCGGTCATTCGGCTTTTGCCTTTTTCATTATGCACTATCTGGCGCTGGCCAAGCCCCGCTCGCGGTACGCGGCCTGGAGTCTGGCCGCCTTGGCGGCCTTTAGCCGGGTGTATGCGGGAGTCCATTTCCCGCTGGACTGTCTGGCCGGCGCGGCGCTGGGCGTCGCAGGCGGGAAAGCGGCGTGGCTGGCCTATGCGCGGCTGTGGCCGGCGGCCGCCGGGCCGCCGGCTGAAGAAGGAACGGATATGTCATCATGATGCGGGAACCGATTCGTGCAACGCTGTTGCCGCAGCATTCGATTGGCTCTGGTATTGCGAAAAGGCTGCGCGCCGGTTTTGCCAACACGCAAGCTGTAAGTTCGCGCCCCTTGCGGCCCATCCAACCGAATGCGGCGGCAACCGGTGCAACGCGCGCACTGCCGTCGCGTCTGGCGGCTCTGCTGGAACGCTACGGCGCGAGGCGCTGCCTGATCGTTGCGCTGCTGGCTTTGGCGGCGGTACGGGCGCTGCTGGCCAGTCGCTTCGGGCTGAGCACCGACGAATCGCATTACGCCATGTTCGCCCGTTATCCGGCCTGGGGCTATTTCGACCACCCGCCCATGGTCGGATGGCTAGGCGCGCTGACATCGACCCTGGGCCGCTCTCCTTTTTTCTATCGGCTGGGTCCGATCCTCTGCTCGCTGGCGACGCTGGCGGTTCTGTGGCGGCTGGCGCTGCGCCTCTACGACGATCGGCGCCTTGCGCCGACCGCCCTGTTCCTGTTCCTGCTGCTGCCGGTCCATCAGTTGCTGGCGCTGGCGCTGTTGCCCGATGCGACTTTGAATCTCTTCTGGTGCGCCGGTATGCTGGCGGCCTGGCACGCCTTTGAAACCCGCCGCTGGGGCTGGTGGCTGGCGACGGGCCTGTGTTTTGGAGGCATGCTGCTGAGCAAGTATCACGGCGTGCTCTTCCCGCTCTGTCTGTTCCTCTACGCGGCGTTGTCGCGCGAGACGCGCCCGTTGCTGTGGAGTCCCAAGCCCTACGCGGCCGGCCTGATCGGGCTGCTGGTTTTTTCACCGAATATCCTGTGGAACGCCCGTAACGAATGGATATCCTATCTTTACCAGATCCGGCACGGGGGCGGGAGCGGGGTGTTCGAGTTCGAGAATTTGCTGGAAGCCGTTGGCGGTCAGTTGGCGGCCGCTTCGCCCGTGCTGTTCGTGCTGCTGGTGGTGGCCGCGCTGCGTCGGCCGGCGACCCGTGCGGACCGTTTCGC
This sequence comes from uncultured Victivallales bacterium, assembly GCA_964646045.1. GTDB lineage: Bacteria > Verrucomicrobiota > Kiritimatiellia > UBA8416 > SLMC01 > CAZYAW01. The sequence goes on from CAZYAW010000105.1 coordinate 4,651, forward strand.
CTTCTGTCTGGGCGTGCCGGTCTTTCTCTTTTTCGGTACGGTCGGCCTCTTCGGCAAGATTCTGCCGCACTGGCCCGCGACCGGCTGGTTCGGCGGAGCGCTGCTGCTGGCCTCCGCGCTGGTCCGCGCCGAAACGCAGTCGGCGGAACTCGCGCAACGCTGGCGTCAATGGACGCGCATCGCGGCGCAGGTGGCCGGGATCTCGCTGGCGCTCATGTTTTCCGTGATTATCTGGCCGCTGATTCCCGCCGTCTATCGGCCGGCGCAGGCCGCGAGCGAGCGCCTGCATCGGGCCTTCCCGAGCGTACCGCCCCTGCGCGAGTACCGTCCGCGCATGGACATCTCCAACGACCTGTACGGATGGTCCAGAGCCGCCCGCGAAATCGAGGCGCTGCGGGCCGCCATGCCGCGACCGGAGCGCACTTTCGTCTTTTGTCACCGCTTCTATTTGACCAGTCTGCTGGCCGTACATCTCGATCCCGTCACTGCGGCCACCGCCCTGCATCGGCCCGGACAGTACCAACTGTGGTTCGACCCGCAAGCGTACGCGGGTTGGGACGCGCTGTTCGTGGACTACCGCAACCGCTGGCATCAGGGTCCCCAACGCTACCGCGGCCATTTCGACCGGATGGACGACACCCCCCGCTCGTTCACGGTGGAGCGGGGCGGAGAGACGGTCCACGCCTTCGACGTCTATCGCTATTACGGTTACCGGGGCACGATCGAGGAATGAGGATGCGGACGGACGGAGTGGAATTCGATCTATGGCCCTGATCAATGTGCGAGACGTAACCTTGACGGTGGGCGGCGAATGTCTGCTGGACGCCGTCAACCTGCCGATCGCCCGCAACGAGCGCGCCTGCCTGGTGGGCCGCAACGGATGCGGCAAGTCGAGCCTGCTCAAGATGCTGGCCGGGGAGCTGACGCCCGACCGGGGCGAGATTCTGCGGGCGCCCGCGCTGCGCACCGCCTATTTGCCCCAGGAAATTCCCGTGCGCTGGAGCGGCAAGGTGCGGACGCTCGTCACGCCGCCGCCGGAATCCGCCCACGGGGAATCCTGGGCGCAGGAGCAGCGGGCCGCGCAGACCATGTCGCGTTTGCGACTGGATCCCGAGGCGGCCTTTGAAACGCTTTCGGGCGGGATGCAGCGTCGCGTCCTGCTGGCGCGGGCGCTGGCGGACGATCCCGACGTTCTGCTGCTCGACGAACCCACCAACCACCTCGATATCGAGGCGATCGAATGGCTGGAAGGCTATCTGTCGCGGCCGGGCGTAACGCTGATCTTCGTCACTCACGACCGCGCTTTTCTGCGTCGCCTGGCCACCCGCATTCTGGATCTCGACCGCGGCATGCTGGCCGGTTGGGATTGCGATTATGACACTTTCCTGCGTCGCAAGCAGCAGTTGATGGAAGACGAGGCCGCGATCTGGGAGAAGAAGGGGCGTCGTCTGACCCGGGAGGAAATCTGGATTCGCCAGGGGATCAAGGCCCGTCGCACCCGCGACGAAGGCCGGGTGCGCGCCTTGCAGGCCCTGCGCGAGCAGTTTCGCAAACGTCGCCATGCGGAGGGCGTCAGTCGCTTTCAACTGCAGACGGCGGCCGCGTCCGGCGATCTGGTCGTCAAGGCGGAAAACCTTTCCTTCGCCTATCCCGGGCAGCCGCCGCTGATCCGGGATCTCGACTTGCGCGTGCAGCGCGGGGAACGCATCGGCATCATCGGACCCAACGGCTCCGGCAAGACCACTTTGCTCAAGCTGGTGACCGGCGCCCTGACGCCCGGGTCGGGATCGCTCACGCTGGGAACCCGTCTTGAAATCGTCTATTTCGACCAGTTGCGCAGCGCCTTGGACGGCGAGAAAACCATTGCGCAGAATGTGGCCGGCGATGGCGACCGGGTCACGGTGGGCGGTCAGTCGCGACATGTGGTCGGCTACTTGCAGGATTTTCTGTTCACGCCGGACCGCGCCCGGACGCGCGTGAAAGTTCTTTCGGGCGGCGAGCGCAATCGTGTGTTGCTGGCCATGATGTTCTTGCGGCCCTGCAATTTGCTGATCATGGACGAGCCGACCAACGATTTGGATTTGGAGACGCTGGATTTGCTCGAGGAGCAATTGCAGCGGCATGCGCCGACCCTGCTGCTGGTCAGTCACGACCGGGCCTTTCTCAACCACGTGGTGACGAGCGTGCTGGTTTTTACCGGCGACGGCAGGGTTCAGGCCGCCGCCGGCGGCTACGACGACTGGCTGGCCCGTCGGCCCGCTCCGGTCGCCGTCGCCCCGCCGCCCGCCGCCGCTGCGCCACCGGCGGTCCGGCGTCCGAGCTATCAGGCCAAGCGCGCAATGGACCGGCTCGGACGACGTATCGAGGCGCTGGAGGCGGAGCAGGCGCAGTTGGCCGCCCGTCAGGCCGATCCCGCTTTCTATCGGCAACCGTCCGACGTGATTGTGGCGGCGCAAAAGAGGGCGGGGGCTCTGGCGCGGGAAATCGACGAGTGCCTCGAACGCTGGGTCGAACTTGCCTGAAAGAACATGCGGCCGACGGAGTTGACGGCCAAAATCTAGCCATAGTGTCGTTCGATGACGGATTGGACGGTGGCGGCCCATTGCGTAAGGTTGGCCGGATGGTTGCCGATGGTACTGATGTCCTTGAGCACGAACTCGAGGGTCGTGCCGTGTTGGCGGCAGACTTCGCAGTACAGTTCTATTTCTCGCTCGACGGGGGCCGGATCGAAACGGGGCATGGCGACGAAGGCCGGATTGGGTTTGGCGGACATGACGAAATCGCCGCCCATGCCTTCCGCCGCGCGCCGCGCGTCGGCCCAGGGCGTGACGGAAATCTTGCGCAGATTCTTGAATCGGGCGCGAAGAATATCGATCTTGCGGTCCATCGGCTCGCAGCAGCCGTAATAAAGCAGGCCGCAGTCCCGGAACAGTTCCTGGTTGTAGGCCAGGTCGAATTCGTCGTGCATCCCGGGCGATACCGATCCGAAAATTTGTGCGGCGCAGCGGCCCCATACGTTGCGGGTTTGATAGTGTCCGGCATGGTCCGGCGCAGGTAGTTCCCGAGCGCATGCCGGTGTACAGTGCAGGAGATACGGGCGCGCGTCCAGGAGACCTTGCTGCTCATGTTGTTGAAACTGAGATTGGGCAATCTCCGCAAAGCGCCGGGCCAGCTTGTGCATAAATTCGGGACGCTCGGCCAGGTCGATGAGAATACTGTCAACACCGCGATATCTTGCCACATTGTCCCAGATGTTGAAACCCATGTTGCCACCGATGAGAACCACATCCATCAGCCCGTCAAAAAGGTCTCTTGCCACGGCAAGCGCCGCCTCGCTCGCGGCTTGGTCGTACACGATTTCCGGCGGATGCAGCTTCTCCAGATCGTCTTCCGTGCGTAGTTGGTCGGTGTAGGCATGGGACGATATGTGCGCACCTGTGTTGCCCTGTATTCGCCGGTCCTGCACATCGAGGCCGATGCCCCGACGCCATCGGGTCCGCTTGGCGACCTGAAACACTGGCGGCAGCACGAGATCGACCTGGAAATGTTCCCATTGATAGAGGGCATGGCGCAGAAGCGACTCGATCCATCCCAGTTCGGGCGAGCAGACATTCGTCAGTGCGGCGTCCCCGATTTCCCCCCACGGCACTTCGTCAATGAGCACTACCGGCCGCACCGGCTGCAAGGCGTTGGTGCGGTAGTATCTTTCGATGCGCTCCTTTTGAACATCCAAATGCGCAATCTCGCTATAGCGTTCCGCCAATGGACGTAGTGTCTTTTTGTCTTTTGCGCTCAGTGGCATGCCGACCTTTCCTTTCGAGTTTTCGACTTCCGATTTCCGACTTTAGAGTGGCGAGAGATGTCCGGCTTCAGATGCAGCAGCCGGCGTTCCATATCCACGCCGGCCACGGCGACGGACAGGCGCGTACCGGCACGATAGACGATGCCGCCCGTTTCCAGGGCGCCGGCGCGATAGCGGTGGCGACCGCCGCGCGAGGCGGTCAGCCGTTCGCGCGGGATCAACCCCTGGACGCGCAGCGCGGGCAGCTCGACGAAGCAGCCGAAGCGCCGGACTTCGGCGACGACCGCTTCGTAGGGGCCCGAGTCGCCGGCGCGTAGCCGACGCAGCAGATGGCGCAGGGTCATGCGTTCGTACACGTCGCGGGTGGCCTGATCGGCTTCGCGCTCGGTTTGCGAGGCGTGGACCGCGATGCGCTGTTGCGCGGCTCCGGCGCTTTCGCTCCCGGCCGGGTCGGCGTCGGCCGGCCACAGGGTCGCGACAAGCCGCCGATGAATGGCGAGGTCGGGGTAGCGTCGAATGGGCGATGTGAAATGCGTGTAGTGGCGCTTGGCCAGTCCGAAGTGGCCCGCTTCGCGAGCCGAATAGCAGGCGCGTTTCATGCTGCGCAGGACCAGCAAGCGCAGGGTGTATTCGAGCGGATCGCCCTGGCAGCGCCGCAGGAATTCGGCCAGACGACGCGGATGGTCGAGTCGTCCGGCGGCGTAGCCCATGCGCTTCAGGCGTTCGGACAGCTCCTGCAGCTTCTCCGGGTCCGGGGCCTCGTGATAGCGCGACAAGGCCGGAATCTGCCGCGCATGCAATTCGCGGGCGACCGCTTCGTTGGCGGCCACCATGCACTCTTCGATCAGTTGATGGGCGGCGTCGCCGGCACGCACGCGGATGGCGCGGATGCGGCCTTGTTCGTCGAGGCTCAGTTCCGGTTCGGGAATGTCGAAATCGAGGGCGTTTTCTGCCATGCGGCGGGCGCGCAGGGTTTGGGCCAGGCGGTGCAGTTCCAGCAGGGTCGGCGCCAGAGGCGCGGGTACGGCCTGCGGGTCGGCGCCGGCGATGAGGGACTGCGCCTGCTCGTAGGTCAGGCGCGCGGCGGAACGGATCAGGCTGCGGGCGAAGCGTCGGCCCAGCGGCCGGCCGGCGGCGTCGAAAAGCATGAAAACGGAGATAGCGGCACGGTCCTCGCCCGGTTTCAGGCTGCAGAGGCCGTTGGAGAGTTGTTCGGGAAGCATGGGCAGTACGCGGTCCGGGAAATAGACGCTGGTGCCCCGTTGAAAGGCTTCTTGGTCCAGGACGCCGCCGGCGGGTACGAACGCGGCGACATCGGCGATGTGCACGCCCAGTTCGAGGCGGTCGTCGGGCAGGCGGGTCAGGGAAACGGCGTCGTCGAAATCGCGCGCGTCGCGAGGATCGACGGTCCAGGTCGGCAGGGCGCGCAAGTCGGTGCGGTGTTGCAGGAAGCGTGCGGGTTCGTCGGCGAATTGGCGAGCCGCGGCGGCGGCCGCGGCCAGGACGGCGGCGGGAAATTCGGCGCGCAGACCGTATTGCAGCACGGCCGCTTCGGTATCGGCGCCGGGCCGTTCGGGATCGCCGAGCGTTTCGAGGATTTCGCAAAGCGGTTCGGGCAGACCGGCCGGCCAGTCGGCAAAGCGCACCACGACCTGTTCGCCTTCGCGCGCGTCCGCGGCGGGTTGCGCGTGCAGGGCGATGCGGTAGCGCGGATCGAGCGGGATCACGCGCCAGCCGTGGCGCGCGCGCCGCAGCTCGCCCACGATGGGATTCGTGTTGCGGCGCAGAACCTGGAGAACGGTTCCGCGCGCCTCTTCCCCGCCGCCCGCGCGCGGCGGACGGGAACGGGACGGCGCGCGGCGCGGGCGGATTTCGACCTCGACCCAGTCGCCGTGCAGGGCCTGGCCCATGCGGGTGGCGGATATGGCGGCGACTTGGCCGGTTTCCGGATGGCGCACGAGGCCCCGGCCGCTGCGCAAGGCTTGCAGGCGACCCTCCATCCGTTCGCCCGTTGACGCGGAGGGGCGGCGCGGCGCGCCGGCTCGCTCCGTTTGCGCCAGCAGGCGCGGCAGCAGTTTGCGCAGGCGCTTGCGGTCCTTGCCTTTCAAATCGAGCGCGGCGGCCCATTGCGCCGCGGAACGCGCGGGCGCCGGGGTTCGGTTCGCGTATTCGCGGATGGCGCGTTCCATTTCCCGCTTGTTCATAGCGCGCTCCCGCCGAAGATCCAGAGCGCCAGCGGAATGCCGACCGCCAGGTAGAAGGCGGACGAGACGACGAACAGCAGGGAGGCTTCCTTGGGTTTGATGAAGAACATGTTGGCGACGGCCACCCCCATGACGCCGACCGATACGGAGGACTGGATCAGGAAAATACGCAGCGCGAGCCCCTCCAGCGGATAGGGGGTCAGGCGGGTCAGTCCGACGAGGAACAGTCCGATGAGCGGTCCGACCAGGTGACGAACGCCCAGGGTGACCAGTACGGCCCGGCCCAGTCCGCGCGCACTGCGGAAGTGCAGGCGCAGACCGATCGAGAAGTAGGCGCCGACAATGACCGCGTGAATGACGATGTCCAGCAGGCGCCAGCGCGCGACGAACGGCGGGACGGGCACGCGCCAGGCGGTCAGCGCGATGGCCGCCAGGCAGGTGTAGAGTCCGGCGGCGCGCCAGTGCAGCAGGTTGCCCAGCATCAGTTCGCCGAGTCCGATCTTGCGCGCGGTCGGAGCATGGGTTTGCGCGATGGTATAGGACAGCAGCACGAAGGCGAAGAAAGTGTACATGGCGTACACGGTGCTCAGGCCCAGACCGCGTTCGCCATAGAGCAGATAGACGACGAAGCCGGCCATGGTGACGCCGTGATTGCCGATGCCGCAACTGAAGCCGACCATGCCGCGTTCGGCGCGGTCGGCGAACAGGTGTCGCCCGATGCGCAACGCGAAGAGCGCCATCAGCGTCGTTTGCACGGCGCCCAGCGCGGGCAGCCAGGCGGCAATCGGCGGCGGGGCGGCCCGCCAGATGGCCAGAAAGCCCACGGCGGGGTAGCCGAACACCGACACGGCGGTCATCAGGCGGCGCGCGCAATGCTCGTCAAGCCAGTTTCTTTTTCGGGCCAGATAGCCGAGCGCCGTGCTGGCGGCGATCAGGGTCAGGGACGCCAAAAATCTTTGTTCAACGGTCACCGTCGCCTCCGGCCGTTGCCTGCGCGGGGATTCGGATGTGTGCCATGCCGCCCGGCCCCTCCAGCGTCGCGCCATCGCGTTGCGCCCGGAAGGGCAGGCGCAGCGGATCGAACGTGAATGCGACGCGGACGCCGGATTCGAGATGCATTCGGAGCGTGAGGGCGGCGCGCATGAACTCCTCGGGGTTGGCGATTATACGGACGCGGCGTCCGACGGTTCCACTTTGTTTTGCGCCCGCTGCTTGAGCCAGGCTTCGATGAAGAGGTCGATGTCGCCGTCCAGGACGGCGCTCACATTGGACGTTTCCGCCTTGGTACGGTGATCCTTGACCATCGTATAGGGTTGCAGTACGTACGAGCGGATTTGGCTGCCCCAGGCGATTTCCCCCTTTTTGCCGTAGAAACGCTCCATTTCCTTGCGCTTGAGATCCTGATTGTACTCGTATACCTTGGCCTTGAGCATGCTCATGGCCTTGGCGCGGTTCTTGTGCTGCGAGCGTTCCGCCTGGCAGGCCACGACCATGCCGGTCGGCAGGTGGGTCAGGCGAATGGCGGAATCGGTGGTGTTGACGTGCTGTCCGCCCTTGCCGCTCGAGCGGTAGGTATCCACGCGCAGATCGTCGTCCAGGATTTCCACCTCGACATCGTCGTTGAGTTCGGCGACCACGTCCATGGCGGCGAACGAGGTGTGGCGGCGCTTGTTGGCGTCGAAAGGGCTGATGCGCACCAGGCGGTGTACGCCGCGCTCGGCCTTGAGGTAGCCGTAGGCCATGGGACCGGAGACCAGAAACGAGACGCTGCGCAGACCCGCTTCCTCGCCCGGCTGAATCTCGAGCGGTTCCAACTGGAAGTCGTGTTCTTCGGCATAGCGCCGGTACATGCGGAAGAGCATGGCCGCCCAGTCGCAGGATTCCGTGCCGCCGGCGCCGGCGTGCAGGGTCAGGTAGGCGTTGTTGGCGTCGAAACGGTCGGCCAGCAGCGCCTGCACTTCCAGCGAACGCACGGCTTTCTCGCATCTGGCCAGCAGCGTTCGCACCTCCGCCAGCGCCTGGTCGCGCGCGGTCGCGTCGCTTTCCGTCGCGGCCAGCTCGTAGAGGAGCGTGGCCTCCTCCGCGGCGGCGGCGGCCTTTTCGAAAGGTCCGACCACGGCCCGGTGCCGGGTGGCTTCGGCCAATACGGCGCGCGCGGCTTCCGGTTGATCCCAGAAGCCCGGCGCGGCGGTTTGCATGTCCAGTTCGGCCAGGGCGGTTACGCGCGAGGCGACGTCAAAGATACCCCCGCATCTCTTCGACCTGTTCGTTAAGCGCGCTCAGCCAGGCGGGAAGGTCTTCCATGATATCTCCTTTTGCGTAGGTGAACCGACAGGAGGCCGATCAGACTCAGCGCGACCGCCGCGGCGGCCGGCTGCGCGAAAAACCGATCACCGTGCCGGGTGTAAAAAGTCCATGCCATGTCCGGGCCGGGCGCCCGCAGGCGTTCGGTGCGGATTTCGGCGCGATCCGTATGGCCGTTGCGGACCAGTTCCGCGGTTTTCCTGTCGAGTCGGCCGCAACGGTCGATGAAGCCGCTCACGCCGGTATTGGCGGCCCGCACCATGGGCACGCGGTTTTCCACGCAGCGGAAGACGGCGTGCGACAGATGCTGATGCGCGGCGCTGGTGCCGTCGAACCAGGCGTCGTTGGTCTGGTTGGCCAGAAAACGCGCGCCGGCCCGCACGGCGTCGCGGGCCAGGTAGGCGAAAACGTCCTCGAAGCAGATCAGCGCCGCAAAACGGGTCTCGGTTGCGGCGGCGGGCCCGGCGGCGGGCCCGGCGGCAGGCCGGGCGGCCAGCGGGAGGTTGAACACGGTCGGGTCGCGGCCCGCCGCGCAACTGAAACCCAGCGGGGCCAGGCGGCGGATGAACTCGCAGTGCTGGTCCAGCGGCAGATATTCGCCGAACGGCACCAGATGTCGTTTGCGATAGACGCCGAGCACGGATCCGTCCGCGCCCACCAGGAAGGAGCTGTTGTAGTAGCGCGGAAACCAGGGGGACGAGGCGTTCGGATGTTGCCAGAGCGTCTCGCCGGTGGCGGGGTCCGCCAGCGGTTCGGACGCTTGCAGCTCGGCCAGCGACGTTTCGGACAGTTCCAGGGCGCCGGCCAGAATCGGCGCGCCGCGCGCGGCCAGACTGCGCGTGAACGACGACGCGCGGGGATCAACGTTGAACGGATCGGGCAGGGCGGTTTCCGGCCAGACAATGAGGTCGGGTCGGCCCGTGGCGGCCATTTCGGTCTTGCGGCGCAGGCTGTCGTACACCTGCTCGCCGTATTCTTCCGGCCATTTCTTGACTTGCGGAATATTCGGCTGCACGGCGCGCGCGACGACGGGCGTGTCCTGCGCGGCGGTCGCGGAATGAAGGCGAATCTGGCCGGCGCCCTGCAGCAGACTGAAGGCCGCCAGCAGCAGGCCGACCATCAGTTCCGGATGAAAGCGCGAGGGGCGCCGTCGCGCGATGAGGTCGGCAAAGCGGAAGCCGGTGACGGTCAGCGCCACATTGACGACCATGACCAGGGCGGAGACGCTGTACACGCCGCCCCAGGCGGCGGTCTGGATGATGGCGATTTGGCGGTACTGACTGATCCCCAGCGCGTTCCAGGGGAAACCCGAGAAAAGAACGGAACGGCCGTATTCCAGGCCCACCCAGCACAGGGGCACGAGCGCGAGCAGCATCGTTTGCCGCAGGGCCGGCGCGCGTCGGACCGGCGGCGACGGCAGACCGGAAACCGCGCAATGGCGGGCCAGATGCGCGGTCAGATACAGGAAGAGACCGGTATAGACGGCGCAGTAGAGCGCGAGGGCCAGCCAGCCGATCACGGCCAACGGGTAGGGGGCGCCGGTGCGGCCCAGGGCCGGCAGCCAGGCGAGACTGCACAGCCAGAAGACGCAGCCGGAGAGGAAGCCGTAGCGCCAGCAGGCGGCCGGCGGCGTGAGCCAGGCCACGACCAGCAGGGGCACGAACGCGACCCAGGCGGATTCGGGCGCCGCCAGCGGCGGGAAGGCGCTGGCCAGCAGCAGACCCGCGCCGCCGGCGGCCAGCGGGCGCCAGAGCCGGGACGGCCACGAGGATGGCGGAGCGGCGTCGGTTGCGGAACCGTTCGCGCATGGCGCGGCGGAGGCGTGCAGGAGATCGGCTACATTCATTGTCCGCAGCACTTCTTGTATTTTTTGCCGCTGCCGCAGGGGCAGGGGTCGTTGCGTCCGACTTTGGGCTCTTCGCCGCTCGTGGCGGACGACGTTCCGCCCCCGCCCAGATTGAGGAACACGTCGTCCATGGCGGGGTTTTGCGTTTCCGGGCGCGGACCGTTGGCGGATGCGGCGGCCGGCGCGCGGCCGTCGGTCGCGAGCAGGGACACGTCCTCGTGGACCATTTGCCGGGGCTGATGCGCCATGTTGCCCAGAAAGGCCTCGAAAGACTCCAGTGAAGTGGCCGAACGGAAAATGGTGGTGGCGATGTCCAGTTTGATGGAGTTCATCAGTTCGGAAAACATGTCGAAAGCTTCGCGCTTGTACTCGACCAGCGGGTCGCGCTGTCCGTAGGCGCGCAGGCTGACGCCCTCGCGCAATCCGTCCATGGCGCGCAGGAAGTCCTGCCACTCCGTATCGATGCCGTGCAGAACGATGTGCCGTTCCATCATTTCCGCCGCGCGCGGATTCTCCATGGAGATTTTGAGTTCGTGCGCCTGTTCCACCCGCCGGCCAATCAGGTCGGCGGCGGCGGCGGGGTCGTCCTTGAGCGGCCGCAGTTCCTCCTCCGTGAGGGCGATGGGGAAGAGGCCGTGCACCCATTCGGTCAGACGCGTCACCTTTTCATTGTCCTCGGCGGCCAGTTCCTCTTCGACGCGGTCGGCCACCACATCGCGCAGAATGTCGTTGATATGCTGCCGTACGCTGTCCGCGCGCACGATTTCGCCGCGGAACCCGTAAATGATTTCGCGCTGCTTGTTCATGACATCGTCGTATTGCAGCGTACGTTTGCGGATCGAGTAGTTCTGCTGCTCGACTTTGCGTTGCGCCCGTTCGATAGACTTGTTGAGCCAGCTATGCTCCAGCGGCTGGCCTTCCTCGAGGCCGAGTCGGCTCATGATGCCGGAGATGCGGTCGGAGCCGAAGAGTCGCATGAGACTGTCCTCGAGCGACACGTAGAAGCGCGAGGAGCCGGGATCGCCCTGGCGGGCGCAACGGCCGCGCAACTGGCGGTCGATACGGCGCGACTCGTGTCGTTCCGAGCCGATGACATGCAGTCCGCAGGGGGACTCCTCGATGCGCTTGCGCAGCGTCACGCCGTCCACGCGGTCTTCGAGGCGCGTGCCGGACTCGATGATGTCGCGTGCCACGGTCACGACGCCGGGTCCCAGCTTGATGTCCGTTCCGCGGCCGGCCATGTTGGTGGCGATGGTGACTGAACCGGGCTGGCCGGCGCGGCGCACGATTTCGGCTTCGCGCTCGTGGTTTTTGGCGTTCAGAACGTTATGCGGAATGTTGGCCCGCTTGAGCATGCGACTGAGGATTTCCGAAGTGTCCACCGAGACGGTGCCGACCAGAACCGGCTGGCCCGATTTGTGGCAGTCGCGAATTTCCTCCAGCAGCGCGTTGTATTTCTCGCGCTGGGTCTTGTAGATGAGATCGTTGTAGTCCACGCGCCGCACCGGCCGGTTGGTCGGGATCACGACCACGTCCAGCTTGTAGATGTCGTGGAATTCGCCCGCCTCCGTCTCGGCGGTGCCGGTCATGCCGGCCAGTTTGTCGTACATGCGGAAGTAGTTCTGAATGGTAACGGTGGCCAGCGTCTGGGTTTCCCGCTCTATTTTCACCCCTTCCTTGGCCTCCACCGCCTGGTGCAGTCCGTCGCTCCAGCGGCGGCCGGACAGAATGCGGCCGGTAAACTCGTCCACGATCATGACCTGATTGTCCTGCACCACGTACTCGACATCCTTTTCGTAGAGACAATAGGCGCGGATCAGTTGGTCCACCGTATGGATGCGTTCGCTTTTTTCCGAGAAAAGGCGCTGGATTTCCTGGCGTTCGGCCTGTTTCTGTTCTTCCGGCATGTCCCGGCCGTCCAGCTCGGCCAGCGAGGCGGCGATGTCGGGCAAAACGAACATTTCCGGATCGGACGGATTAAGGGCTTCGGTGCCCTTGTCCGTGAGGCTGGCGTCGCGTCCGCGTTCGTCGATGGTGAAAAAGAAATTCTCGCGCAGGGCCCGCGCCTGATCCTTGCGCATGTCGGTGAGCATCAGGTTTTCGACCTGCTCGTGCAGTTTGCGAACGCGCGGATCTTCGAGCATGCGCATGAGCTGCTTGTGCTTGGGCATGGCGTGATGCACCTGATAGAGGCAAATCTGGGCGCCTTCTTCGTCTTCCTTTTCCAGGAGATCTTTGGCTTCCTCCATCAGTTTGGCGCACTGATCGCGCTGTTGGCGGACCAGGCGCTCGACCTTGGGCTTGAGATCGAAATACAGAGGCGAGTTCGCGACCGGCGACGGGCCGGAAATGATGAGCGGGGTGCGCGCTTCGTCGATCAGAATGCTGTCGACTTCGTCGATAATGGCGTAGAAATAGTCGCGCTGGACGAGACTTTCCGGGTTGTAGGCCATGCCGTTGTCGCGCAGGTAGTCGAAGCCGAACTGGGCGTTGGTGCCGTAGGTGATGTCGCAGGCGTACTGCGCGCGCCTTTCCGCAGGCGACATCTGCTCCTGAATGCAGCCGACGGTCAGGCCCAGATACTCGTACACCTGTCCCATCCATTGCGAGTCGCGACGGGCCAGATAGTCGTTGACGGTTACCAGTTGCACGTTGCGTCCGCTGAGCGCATTGAGGTAGAGCGGCATGGTGGCCACCAGGGTCTTGCCTTCGCCGGTGGCCATTTCGGCGATTTTACCCTGATGCAGAACAATGCCGCCCATGAGCTGGGAATCGAAGGGCACCATATCCCAGACGAGCGTTTCCCCGCAAACGTCGAAACGGCCGCCCTTCAGCCGCCGACAGGCGTTCTTGACGGCGGCGAAGGCTTCGCAGAGCAGGTCGTCGAGCGATGCGCCGGCGGCGATGCGCTGTTGGAACTCCAACGTCTTTTCGCGCAGCGCGTCGTCCGTGAGCTTCTGGTACTGCTCCTCGATTTCGTTGATGCGGGCGACCAGCGGTTTGAGCGCGCGCAAGTCGCGCTGGGCTTTGCCTAGGGCTTTTGCAAGAAACGCAAGCACGGGGGAATCCTCGTTATAAATGACTTCACTTGCCCAGTTCCAGTCGTTTGGCCAGCCGTTCCGGCAGTCCGACCTTTCTGATCTTGGCCTGGGCGGCGGCGATGTCGTAGGGCAGTCGCCGGAACTCAATGGCGCGTTTTTCCATGTCGTACAGCACGTAGGAGGCCTGGGGGTTGCCGTCGCGCGGCTGACCGACGCTGCCGACGTTGACGTAGTACTTCATGCCCAGTGTCAGGCGCATGTTCTGGGGATCGAGTCTGCGCGACCGTCCGCTTTTCTCGAAGATGAGCGGTACATGGGTGTGCCCGTGAAAGCAGACGGAGGTGGACTGGTAGTTGAAGTGCGAATCGGCCTCCAGAGCGTCGAAGACATAGCCCCATTTTTCGGGCATGTCCAGCGTACTGTGCACCAGCGTAAAGCCGTCCACGCGCAGGTTGTACTTGAGTCCCTGCAAATAGCGAATCTGCTCGTCGGTCAATTGACGGCGGGTCCAGTCGATGACATTGGCCGCCAGCGGGTGAAAGTCGTCGAGACATTCGTCGTGCGCGCAGTAGTGGTCGTGATTGCCGCGCGCCACGCTGCAACCGAGCGCGCGCACTTTTTCCAGACATTCCGCCGGGTTGGCGTTGTAGCCCACGATGTCGCCCACGCACACGTAGCCCGTGGCGCCCTGTTGCTCGGCGTCGGCGAGCACCACGGTCAGGGCTTCCAGGTTGCTGTGAATGTCGCCCAGTACGGCATACTTCTTTTTCATCGCGCGCGCGGCCTCGTTTAAACCTTCAGAATGGCGGCCGCAAGCGCAAGATCTTCCGGCGTAGTGATTTTGACGTTGGATGTCGATGCGGACACCAGATGCACGGGAATGTCGTTGAGTTCGAGAGCCTGCGCCTCGTCGCTCAGCGTTTCGCCTTTGCCGGTCAGCGCTTCCAAGGCGTCCAGCAACGTCTTGCGCTTGAAGGTCTGCGGCGTCTGGGCCGCCCACAACTTGCTGCGATCCAACGTCTTGGCGACTTTCAGGCCCCGTTCGACATACTTGACCGTGTCGCCGATCGGAATGGCGGCCACCCCGGAACCGTAGCGTTTGGCCGACTTGACGGTTTCGGAGATCAGTTCCGGAGTCACGCAGGGGCGTGCTCCGTCGTGAACGGCGACGATGACGGCGTCGTTGTCCAGAGCCCGCAGTCCGGCGGCCACCGAACCCTGCCGCGTGGCCGCGCCGACCACGACACTCTTGACCTTGGTGAACCCGTACATGCGCGCCATGGCGAAAGCGCCTTCCAACCGGTCCTTGCGCACGACCAGAATGACTCCGTCGATGTCGGGGCAGCGTTCAAAGGCCCGCAACGAATAGGCCAGCACCGGCATGTTGCCCAGATTGAAAAAAGCCTTGTCGACCAACGGGCCCATTCTTTTGCTTTTGCCCGCCGCCACCACAATGCCGTAGTTCATGTTTCCTCCATGGCCCGTCCGCAATCCGCCTGCGCGGCGCAATGGCCGTACTTCTCCGCACTGCGGAATAGCCGCTGTCAATGAGGCGTTTATGAATAAAAAATCAAAATAGACATCCGTCTCGCATCCGCGTTCCGTCCGTCAACTTCGGCATCCGCTCTCGCCCGGTCCGCGACAGCCACTTCTGCAGCGACAATATACACAAGGAATAGCGCCCCCGCCGCAATACGTCAAGCGACAAATTCCAGGCAAATTGTCACGGTTCGAAAACGCGAGAAATGATTCGCGCAAAGATCGCCAAGCCGGATGAAAACGGCTAGGCCTGCCGGAAGCACGCGTCTCTCGGACAAGGCTCTTCCGGGCAAGTGGAGCCATAGTCGGAGCCTGGCCGAAAAAATATTTTTTGTTGCGTATCGAAGGGGAGTAGACTATGTTTCGGACGGATTGGGTTGGCCGGGGACTATTCCCGACCGTCGGCGCCGTTGCGATGACACGACAACTTGCGTGCGTTGGCTCGACTTCGGGAACCCATTGGCGGAGAGGCTGGAACCGGTCTGAACGGCGGACTGCTTCCGAAAAGACGAGCGGGCCGCACCCCGGCGCCACCACGAGATTATGAAGGTCGACGACAGCGAATTATGGATCTGGCGGCATTTCGCCGTCCGATTGCCCCGCGACTGGGAGATGCTGCAGTTTTCCTGCAACGCTCGCACCGGCCGCTGCGCCTTTGCCGATCGGTATGCGTTTCGTTTCGAGCTGAGCTGGAACCGTGTGCCGGGTCCGCCCGACGTGGACCGCATGTTGTCCGATTACGCGGCGGAACTCATGCGGGACGGAGAAAGCCGTCCGCGCCGCGTCCGTCGCGCGGAGTGGTATGGTCTTGAAATCAGGAACGGTCCCGAGTCCGCATCCCGCTACGGATGTTATATCGGCGATCATGGCTACCTGTTGGAGGCCGTGTTTCCATGGCCGAGTCGCGTGGACCGGCCTCTGGCGCACGCCGTTCTCGACAGCATACACGTGGAGACCGCGAATGCGGACGGATTCCGGCGCTGGCGCGCTTTCGGCATGGAAGTGCTGGCGCCGCCGGGGCTGGATCTGCAGTCCTGTCGCGTGTTGCCGGCGCAGGCCGAGATGGTGTTTGCGGACAAGCGGAGCCGACGCGAGTTGCGGGTGGAGCGTCTGGGCATGGTTTCCGAATGGCTGCGGGGCTCGCCGACCGACTGGGTCAAGAAGACCGCGCCGCCGCATATGGCGGAGGCGCCGGCGTGCGTTACGCAAAGGAACGGACACGATATTGTCCGCCTGATCGGCAAATCGCGTGGCCTGCCGGGACGGCGGCGAGCGGTCGACGAACGGTGCGGCTGGCGCTGTCCGGAAAGCGGTCGTCTGTTCGGGCTGAGCGTAAAGGGCATGCCGGCGCCGTCGCCATCGCGGACGGCCTGGGCGGACTGCGTGGGTTGTTGCGCGGTCCGGAGCGCGGCGTTATGACGCGACCGGCGCAGCGCATGCAGGCCGACTGGCGTCGGATGCTGGACGCCGCGCCGCTCCGCAACCGCGCGGCGGCCGTGAAAACCGACGGCAACGGCGAGCGGAGCATAACGGTGCCGCGCGAGCGGCCGTGGTGGCTGCGCATACCGCTCGTGGGGTGGGCCGTGGCCGTGGGGGAGAAACGTACGTTGAGACTGGATCGGCTCGGTAGCGAAGTGTGGGACCTTTGCGACGGCCAACGGACGGTCGAGGGGATTGTCGATGATTTTGCGCAACGTCACCGCCTGACATTTCACGAGGCTCGGGCGGCGGTGACGGTATACTTGAAGACGCTGGTTCAGCGCGGCGCGCTGGCGCTCGAGATGCCGGAGGAAAATTGAGCAAAGCTCCAATTCAGATTGCCGATCAGCCGCGGCTGTCGCTGCGGCGTATCGCCCATATCACGATGGACGGCATTCGCTATCGCGTATTCCGGTGCGCCGTGACGGTGGCGGTCATCGCCGTTGCCGTCGCCTTTCTGAACAACATCGTGAGCGAGAGCATCGTGAGACGGTCGGTAGGGACCGTTGCCCGACTGCGGCTGCGGCAGGGACGTCAGGTTCACGAATGGGCGGCACGGCTCACTGCGGCGGGAACGTCGGCCGACCTCCTAAAAGAGGTGGCCGACAGCCGGCCGGGCGATCGCGTCTATCGCGAGTGCGCCGGCTTTGGACGGTTCGGCGCCGCGGCGATGGCGTCTTTCCACCGCGCGGCCCGCACGGCCGTCGGCTATCTCTCCTTCTTCGAAGACCTGGACTACGATCTGCGACGCCGACTGGTGCATACGGATCCCGGTGCGGCCGTTCTCGATCGCCTGGCGACGCCGTCCGGCATGGAGCGCTTCCGCCGCGCCCTGAACGAGATCAGGGCCGTTCGCTTCGTGTCGTCGCTCGACGCGTTGCAGCAGTTTCTGGACGAACGGTGGCTGCCGTTGAGGCAGGACGCGGAGCGTATTCTCGCGGGCCGGCGCGCGGCGATTCAGGACGTTGCTCGCGCACGGGCCGGGGTTTCCGTTATCGAGTCTCTCTCGCGCGCGGACGGCGCGTTCGGCGATACGATCCGGGGGGCCGGATTCGAGTTCGACTCCGAACGGGTGGCCCCGGCCGTGGCGCGACAGGCCCGCGACCTGCTGGCCATGCGCCGCGTGGAGCAGACGATCGAAGCCCAGAGCGTGCGCCGGCTGCTTTCGCGCGACGCCAGAGTCGCCCCGTCGGACGTCACGACCGTGCATCTGTGGCGTTTTCTGCGCAATCGCGCCCATGCGCGCGCGCTGCTGGCGGAAGAGGCCGAGAGCGTGTCGTCGCTCAAAAAAGTCCTGGAAGAGGACGACCTGGTCGCGCTCTCGGATCGGCGCAGAGAGGAGCGCGCGCTGACGCGTATCGGACGCGATACCGCCGGTGTCGGAACCGGCTGGCTCGGCATGGGAGAGCGCATCGGGTGGCTGATCGCCGTTTCGATGCTGGTGTGCGGAATCGGTATTGCCAATGCCATGCTGGTGAGCGTGACGGAGCGTTTTCGCGAGATCGCCACCCTGAAGTGTCTGGGGGCACTGGACGGATTCATCCTGCTGCTGTTTGTGATGGAAAGCTGTCTGCTCGGCCTTGCGGGCGGCTTGCTGGGGGCGTTTCTGGGCAGTCTGATCGGCGCAGGCCGGGCGCTCTGGGAATTCGGTTTCTTTTTGCCGGGCGGCCTGCCGATCGGCGATCTTCTTCTGGGAATGGCTCTGTCGGTCGGCGCGGGAATGGCGCTGGCCGCTCTGGCCGCGGTATATCCGGCGTTCAAGGCCTCGCGCCTGGCGCCCATGGAGGCCATGCGCATTGACTGAAACGACGACCATGGAACGCATCATCGTGCGAACGATCGATCTCAAGAAGGAGTACGTCATGAAGGGCGTGCTCACGCCCGCTTTGCGCGGGGTGGATCTGGAGATCGCGACGGGCGAGTTCATGGCCGTGATGGGACCGTCGGGTTCGGGCAAGAGCACGTTCTTCAACATGATCGGCGCGCTGGATCGGCCGACATCGGGTCGCGTGTTCATCGACGAGGTCGACGTGGCTCAGCTCACGGCCGAGGAACTGGCCTACGTTCGCTGTCAGAAGATCGGCTACATCTTTCAGACGTACAATCTGATCCCCTACATGACGGCGATCGAGAACGTCTCCATCCCCATGGCTTTCGGCGGCGTACCGCCCGACGACGCGCGCGACCGCGGCATGGCGCTGCTGGACCTCGTCGGTCTCAAGGAGCGCTGGTTTCATCGTCCGATCGAAATGTCGGGCGGTCAGCAGCAGCGTGTGGCGATCGCCCGTTCCCTGGCCAACGAACCGACCGTTCTGCTGTGCGACGAACCAACGGCAAACCTGGATCTTGCGACGGGCCGGGAGATTCTGGACATTCTCCAGCGCCTGAACACCGAGCGCGGCGTCACGATTGTCTGCGCCACGCACGATCATCGCGTCATGAAGATCTGCGACCGTTTGCTGTGGATTCGGGACGGCCGCGTTTCACGACTGGCCAAGCGGAGCGAATTGCGCATTGAGGCCGGATCCATCGGGGGGGTGGCGGAATGATGGCAACAGGGAACATCCGGCCGGCGGGGTCGTTCGCCGGCGCGATGCTCGCGGGCCTTCTGTGTCTGGCGGCCGCCGACGCGCGCGGCGAGCGTTTTCTCGACGACTGCCGCGCTCTGACCGCCGCGCCGCATCGCTTGACGGGCACGGAAGAAGGTCGGGCGGCCGGCGACTACATCCGGGGCCGCCTGGAGGAGGCGGGGGTGGACCGTGTCCTGGTACAGCCGTTTGCGGTGCCGCAGTGGCGGGTCGAACAATGTTCGCTGACGATGGACGGCGAAGCCGGAGCGCTGTCGCTGCATCCGTTGCGGGCCAATGGCATTGTGCCCCCCGTGACGCCGCCCGAGGGCCTCGCCGGTCCCGTTGTGCATGCGGGGAACGGATCGGCGGCCGCCGTGGCGGGCAAGAATTTGCGGGGCTCCATCGTGGTGATGGACTACGACTGCGAAGAGGCGTGGCTGCACGTTTTCCGTCAGGGCGCGGCGGCCGTCGTATTCGTGCGCGCCGGACCCGCTCGCGCTCAGCAGCGGCTGCATGTGCTGGCCAACGCCAATCTGCCGCGCTTCTTTTACGACGGAGCGGCGTCGGACCTGACCGAAGGCGGGCGCGCCACCATTCACAGCCGCATTGTTTGGGAGAACAGCGTGGGGCGCAATATTGTCGGCTGGGTGCGCGGCTCCGCGCCGGAGTTCGGGCAGGACGCGGAAGAAGCGCTCGTGCTGGCCGTTCCGTACGACAGTTTCGGCGAAGTGCCCGGGCGCAGTCCCGGCGCGCGCGGGGCCGCCAACTGCGCCGCGCTTCTGCGCCTGGCCGGTCGTCTGTCGGCGCAGCGACCCCGACGGCACGTGCTGCTGCTTTTCCTGGACGGACAGGCCCGCTACCATGCCGGGGCCCGGGCGTTGGTCCGCGCGTTGGAACCGGTCGACAGCGCCGCCGGTCTGCCGGCGCGTCAGGGCTGGTATCGCAGCGAAGTGGAATTTCTTGACGAGATGGAACGGCTGCTCGCGCTCGCGCATCCTTTTCGCGAAAGTTCCGACGCGCGTCGCTCTCTGCTGCAGTCCCTCTCGACTCGGGCCAAGGAACAGGCCACACTGGTCGCGGACGCCATGTACCGACTGCGTGAAGAAAAGAGAGATTTACGGAACCGGGAGGGAGACGGCGCCGGGGCGGGGGAGGCGGTCCGGGATCGCCTGACGCGGATCGACACATTGCTGGCAGAGACATGGCAGCCGCAGCGGGACGCCTGGAGCAACGTTCAGCGCGCGCTGGGTCGGAGCCGACAGGGGCGCGCCCGCGACGAGACCGGCTCTCTTTCGGCGGCCGAGCAGGCCCTGTTGGACGGGATCGTGCAGGACCAGCGCGCGGAGATCGGCGCTCGTCGGGCCGAACTCGCGATTACCGGCCGGAACCTGGCGGCCGATGCCGAGATACAGGAACTGCTCGGGAAGCGCGCGATCGTGCTGTATGCCTCTCTTTTGCTGGGAGACCGCTCGCCCGCATGGGGCCTGGCCATCGGCGGCGACTCCGGATTGCACTCGGAAAACGATCATCCGGGACTGTACGGACAGATACAGGCCGTCTTCCTGGAGGCCTTCCAGCGTCTCGCCGCCGCCGACGCTGCGGCGTCGGGATTTGTCCGCCAATCCGCCGACCAGTCTCTCGATCGTACCCGCATGATGTGGGGGGCGCCCTACATGGTTCATGGCGGCGAGGTGGCGGGTTTGCTGGGCGTCTACAATGTGGCGCTGGTCACGTGCGGAGAGAATATGGAGCGCGAGGGTACCCCGGACGATGTCCTGGAGGCTCTCGACATCGCGCGGCTGCGGGCGCAGGCGGACGATATCGGGCGCCTGCTCTTCGGCGGCGCGGGGACGCATGCCGTGGCTAGTCAGGAGCGCCTCTCGCTGCGGCGCGGCGTCAATCCCAGCGCGGGATACAGCCTGGCGCGTTTTGAAAACGGTCGCGTGGTCGGTCCGCGGGTCATGGGCGCGCTGCCGGGCAGCGCCATGCCCAACCAGCCCGTCCCCGGCGCCATGCTGCAGGTCTTCGCCACGCCGCCGGCCAGTCTGACCTTCCAGACCGCCCACCCCTATGCCTTTGAGAATTTCATGGTGTTGCGGACGGATCAGCGCGGGGCGTACAGTCTGGGGCCGCTGGCGGCGCAGCCCTCGCACTTGCGCAACAGACTGCGCGCCGTGACCCTCGCCTTCGATGCGCAGGGGGTTCTCGCGTCCGCTTCCGGGCTCAACGAGGAAATCGGGCGCGTCTGGTACCGGATGAACACGTTCTATTGCCAGTCCGGCGAACAGATTCTGCCGGTCCAGTCGGAAACGCGCCGCCGGTCGAGCGGGGACATCCTCCTGATGTCGGCGCGCAACAACGTCAACATCGATCCCGCGCGACATTTCGTCGAAGCCCTGGACGGCGTGGTCGGCTGGTTCTGCGACGACCGGGAGAAGGGGATCAAGCTGTTCGGGTTGTCCCGCATGGTCGCGCTGAACAACGGTCCGGCGACCCTGGCTTCCGACCGGCGCGAAACGAACGAAGAAGCCCTGCGGCAAGCCGCCGGAACCGGTTTCCCGCAGGACGCGGACTGGCGCGACATTCAGCCGTCCGTCCGCTCCGCAGCGGATTTGTGGCGTTTGAACGACGCGCGGATCGGATTGCTGCGCAGTCGGCAAATCCGCGACCGCTCCCTGGCCGAACTGCATGCGCGCAGCGAAGACCTCCTGTTGGGCGCGGCGGCGACGACGGATCCGGGGCGTCGCACGGCGCTCGCCGCCGGCAGCTTTCTGTCGTCCGCGCCGGTGTACAGGGCGACCCGCAAGACGCTGGACGATCTGGTCTTCGCGGTGCTCCTGCTGCTGGGACTCTCCGTGCCCTTCGCCTTTGCCATGGAACGGGTGCTGGTGGGGGCGCGCACGATCTACCGGCAGATCGTCTGGTTCGGATTGTTTTTCCTGGCCACCTTCACTTTGCTTTATCTCGCGCACCCGGCCTTCGCCGTGGCCAATACGCCCATGATCATCTTCCTGGGTTTCACCATTGTCGTGATGTCGGCGCTGGTCATCGGCGTCATCATGCGCAAGTTCGAGGCGGAACTGCGCGCTCTGCAGGGGTTGTCGTCCAGCGCGCACAGCGCCGACGTGTCCCGGGTGACGACCTTTCTGGCCGCCATGCAGATGGGGATTTCCACCATGCGGCGGCGTCCTCTGCGTACGGCCCTGACCGCCACCACGGTGACTCTCCTGACGTTTACGATTCTTTGTTTTGCCTCTTTCGCGACCCAATTGGGCATTGTCCGTTTTTTCGTCGGGTCGTCTCCGTCGTATGAAGCGGTCTGGATTCGCAGCGCCAGTTGGCAGCCGATCAGCCGGGATTTTGCGGTCATGCTGCGCGACCGGTGGAACGCCGCAGTCGTTGCGGAACGGTACTGGCTGTCTCCGCGCAACGAGGAACGCGCGGGCGTTCTGCTAACGCGCGAGGACGGCACAAGGCCCCTGGCCCTGCGCGGCGTGCTCGGCCTGGATCCGCGCGAAATCGGCCGACGCAAAGATCTGGCCGAGATCTTCGATACGAACCTGGTCGGACGCGTACTCCTGACCGACACGGTGGCGCACGCGCTGGGCGTACGCGAAGGCGATACGGTGCTGGCGGGCGGTGAACGGCTTGTCGTCGGCCGCCCGTTCGATCCGGTCAAGGCGTCGGTGGTCGTGGATATGGACGACAGCAGCGTGCTGCCGGTCGATTTTCTTGCCGCCTCGTCCTCGTCCGCACAGGCCGCGCAAAGCGACGAAAGCGACATGGACGAAACGACGGCCGATTCCAATTGGTCCAATTTGTCTCCGGATTTCGTATTGGTAGTGGACACGGCGACCGCCCGGCGACTCGGCGCCGCACTGCAGGCCGTGACGATGTATGCCGAGGGCGAAGCGCAGGCGGCGGAGATGGCCGACGACATCGCGCGCATGGCGACCTTCCCGGTGGCCGTTACCCTGCGCAACGGCGTCTATCGACAGCGCCTCGGCGTGATGCTGGCGGCCAGCGGCGCCAAGGACCTCTTTTTCCCCATTCTGCTGGGCGGGCTCGTCGTGTTCGGCACCATGTTGGCGTCCGTCGCCGACCGCGAGCGCGAGATTTACACGTTCAGTTCGCTGGGTCTGGCGCCGCGGCACGTCGCTTCGCTGTTTTTCTCCGAAGCCACGGTCTACGCCGTGATCGGCGGGATGGGCGGATACCTGATCGCCCAGGCCATGTTGAAAATCCTGACGATTCTGTCCGATCACGGCCTGGCCAGGGTGCCGGAAATGAACATGTCTTCGACCAATACCATTGTCACGATTCTGATTGTCATGGCCACGGTTCTGGTTTCCGCCGTCTATCCCGGGATCAAGGCGTCGCGGTCGGCGAATCCCGGCCTCATGCGTTCCTGGCGTCTGCCCGAGTTGCGGGGCGACGAACTGGAATTCGTCTTTCCCTTCACGGTCTCGCAGTACGACATTACGGGCGTGGTCAGTTTTCTCCGGGAGCACTTTCAGAACCACGCCGACACGGGCATGGGCCGCTTCATGGCCGAGCATCTCCGCATTACGCGCTCGTCCGAGGGCGAATTGGGCTTCGCCGCGGACGTTATGCTGGCGCCGTTCGATCTGGGGGTCGGTCAGTCGTTTGCGCTGACAAGCATTCCGAGCGGCATTCCCGGCATCGACGAGGTTCGGCTGGTCTTGCGCCGCCGATCCGGACAGCCGCGCGACTGGCATCGCCTCAACAAGGCTTTCATGAACGATCTGCGCCGGCAGTTTCTGCTGTGGCGATCCTTGCCGCGCGAAACCATGGATCTGTATCGGCAGCAGACGCTGCAGGAACTGGGAGCAATGAGGACGGCGTCCGTTTCTTGAGAACCCTGTAAGCGGCGGGCGCTACAACGCAGAGGGAACCGACGGTATGTCACGCAACCAACGACACGACATCGACAAGGAACTGCAGACGTTTCGGGACGCGATGCAGGTGCCTTCCACCTTCGAGGAGGGTTTCCGCTGGTCCTCGCTGCTGGGAGCGCTGTTCGTGGCGCTGGTCATGGTGCCCGGAGCGATCTACATGGGATTGCTGGCCGGGGTCGGCATCGGTCCGGCGGCCCAATGGGTCACGGTGATCCTTTTTATCGAAGTCGCGCGCCGCGCGCACCGACACCTCTCCAAGTCCGAGATCTTCGTCCTCTACTTCATGGCCGGGGCCATGATGACCGGTCTCGGGATCGGCGTGGACGGCGGACGCATGAACGGCTTGCTCTGGCGGCAGTATTTTGCCGTCAGCGACGCGGCCCGCTCCTCCGGCATCACCGAGCAATTGCCGGCATGGTACGCGCCGAGTCCCGAATCGGATTCCTATGCCCTTCGTTCGTTCCTGCATCCCGCGTGGATGGCGCCGATCGGCCTGCTCGTCTTCGGCACTTTTTTCGGCCAACTGGCCAACCTCGTACTGGGCTATGGTCTCTTTCGCGTGACGAGCGACATCGAAAAATTGCCCTTCCCGATGGCGCCGGTGGGGGCTCAGGGCATCCTGGCGGTGGCCGAAGACGTCGAGGAGAGAACGCGCAAGGACAGCGAACGCTCCTGGCGCTGGCGCGTGTTCGGCATCGGCGGAGCGCTGGGTCTGGTTTTCGGGGCGGTCTACCTGCTTCTGCCGACGCTGACGGGCGCCCTGACGACGGCGTCCGTCCAGATCTTCCCCATACCGTTCTCCGATTTCACGCATCAGACCGGGCATTACCTGCCGGCGGTCGCGACCGGCATCTCCTGGGATTTCGGGCATCTCGTTTTCGGCATGGTCATGCCTTTCTTCGGCATGCTGGGCAGTTTCATCGGCTTGCTCGTCACGGTGGTGGCCAACCCCGTCCTGTACGAGGTCGGGTTGCTCAACTCGTGGACCTCGGGGGACGACACCGTCTGGACCATCTTCAAGAACAACGTCGATTTCTACTTCAGCTTCCAGATCGGCATCGGGCTCGCCATCGCGCTGGTCGGCGTCTATCAGGTCCTGCGGAGCATCCGCCGCGCGAAGGCGAAGAAGAGAGCGGGGAGCATCATGGCGCCGCCGCCGGGGCGCGGCGACATCCGGGGAATCTTCGTGGTCCTGTGCTACTTCGTTGTGACCGCCATCTATATCTCGGCGTCTCTGGCTCTGCTCGTGTGGGACGAGGGGGAGTGGAACGACAACGTCCAGCGGGTTTTCTACGTGCTGCTGGGGCTCGGCCTGGTCTATACGCCGTTGATCAGCTACGTCACGGCGCGCCTCGAGGGCATGGTCGGCCAGGTGGTGGAAATCCCCATGATCCGCGAGGGGGCCATGATTCTGAGCGGCTACCGCGGCGTGGCCTGCTGGTTCCTGCCGCTGCCGGTCGCCAACTACGGCCACATGACCGTCTTCTACCGGCAGTGCGAGCTTACCGGCACGAAGTTCACCAGTATCTGGAAGACGAAAGTGATCCTGTATCCGATCATCCTGATCAGCTCCATCATGTTCATGAACTTCATCTGGAAACTCGACCAGATTCCTTCGTCCGCCTATCCCTATGCCCAGAAGATGTGGAAACTGCAGGCCGCCAACGAGTGCATTATGCTGTCCTCGACGCTGGGCGACTACTCCATGTTCGAGGAGGCCTTCAACTGGATGTATCTGGGCGCGGGCACGGTCTTCGGCGGCCTGCTTTTCGGACTGTTGAGCGCGTGCGGGGCGCCGGTCATGCTGGTTTACGGGATTGTGCGCGGTCTGGGACAAAGCATGCCCCACGCGATCATCCCCCAGTTCATCGGGGCGCTGATCGGACGGTTCTATTTCCAAAAACGGCTCGGTCTGAAATGGCGACAGTATATTCCGGTCGTGGCCGCGGGATTCTCCTGCGGCATGGGCCTGATTACCACGTTGGGGGTCGGGATCACGTTCCTGAGCAAGGCCGTGATCAAGCTGCCCTTCTGAAGAGACACGACGCTATGCAAGACACTCTGGTACAGGTGCGCGATCTGAGCAAGACCTTTCGGCTGCGCGGCGAGGTTTTGCACGCGCTCAAGAACATCGAACTGGATATTTACACGGGCGAGTACCTGTCCATCATGGGGCCGTCCGGCTCGGGCAAGAGCACCCTCTTCAACATGATCGGCGGTCTGGACCATCCGTCGGAGGGTTTCGTCGAGGTGGCCGGAATCCGGCTGGGCGACTTGAGGCCCCGGCAACTGGCGTACTTGCGCGGCAACGAAATCGGCTACGTTTTTCAGTCCTACAACCTGTTGCCGGCCTACGGGGCGCTGATGAACGTCTGTATGCCGCTGCTCTTCAGCGGACAGACGCCCCAGGCGGCCGAACGCCGGGCCACGGAAGTCCTGGAGCGGGTCGGGCTGGGCGATCGCATCGACCACCGGCCCGACGAGCTGTCCGGCGGACAGCAGCAGCGCGTGGCCATCGCGCGCGCGCTGGCCAATTCCCCGTCCATTATTCTGGCCGACGAACCGACGGCCAATCTCGACCTGGAAACCGGCCGGCAGATCATCGACCTGCTGGCTTCGCTGTCGAGCGAGTTCGGCGTAACCGTTATCAGCGCCACGCACGATCACCAGATGCTGGCCGCATCCGACCGCATCCTGTGGATTAAGGACGGCGCCGTGGACCGTCTGGAACGTCGCGAAGATCTGGACATCCAGGTCGGAGTGATCGAGGACGAAGTCTAACCGAGAAACACTTTGTACCGTACGGGCGTCTGGCCCGTGGCCCAGTAGTAGACCGCGCCGCTGGCCGCGACCAGGATGCCGGCGATCATTTCTCCGGCGATCAGTCCGAAGATCAACGGCTTCATGTTGCGGCATAGCCGCCAGCCCCCGTAGCGTTCCGCCACCGTCTTGACCAGCGCGCCCGCCAGAAAGGACGCCGACAAGCTCAAGGCGTCGTTGGTGCCCAACACCAGAAACATGAGCGGGTGCAGCGGCCATCCCGGAAAGCGCCGTCGGCACCAGGTGAAAACGAAGACGAGCGTCATGGCGACGGCAAAGGCCGCGACATATTCGCGGCGCGGCGCCAGGGCGCGCAGACCGCCCAGTTTCCCGGCCTGCGCGGCGCCCAGTTGTCCCTGCGACGCCAGCAGACGCCGCACCGCCACGTCGTTTTCGTAGGGGGCGGTTGGAACGCGGTCGACGATCCATTCGTCGCCCGTGCGCATGGTGCCGTAGTTGTACTGCCAGTACAGGGTGGCCGCCGCCGCGACCACCAGAGCGACGCCCACGGCGACGGTGCCGCTCAACGCGATTTTGCCGGGCCGCACGCCTTTGCTCTCGCAGAGCCGCAAGGCGCTGAAGGCCAGGCCCATGACCATTTCCCTGTAGGTGATGAGCAGCATCGACGACAAAATGCCCATGATCAGCAGGCGGTCCGGTCCGACGGCCTCGGCGCCCAGCAAGCCCCACAGCAGGGCGCCGGTGTACCAGCTCGATTGGGTTGTGAATACGCCGCCCTCCGCCAGGAGCCGGCTGACTACCGTGGAGATCACGACGGCGCCGGCCGCGTACAGGATGCCCAGCCACAACGGCAGGCCGACCCCGTGCAGGATCAGGACAAAGGCGGCCAAGCCGACGATAAACACCCGAGATCCCCATATCTCGTGCGGACGAACCTCGTCCATGGCGCGCGTCAGTCCGAGGGCGCGCGCGAACACGGCGCGCAAATGGCGGTGCGCCGCGGCAAACAGCGCGATAAACATGGCCACGTAGGCGCCCGCGTGCAGGGAGGGCTGAATGCCGGGACTGAACGTTCCGTATCCCGCGCTGATGTCGACCCCGTACCGAGTGACCAGAGTGCCGACGACGGCCCAGTAGAGCCAGGGCGCGACGCCGACCGAAAAAGAGATGTCGCGCGACAGCAGGTAGGCGAACCCGAAGGCCGCAAAACCGATGCGCGGCACGAACAGCCGCTGACCCGGCCCGGAACTCAGAGCCGGGAACAGATCCTTCAGGGCTCGCAGGTCGGCATAGGTGCGGACGGGAATCAGCGTGCCGGGCCACCACTCTGCCAGGTAGTTGTTTAGATGGATCGCGAGCACGACGCCCATGCCCGCCAGAAACCAGCGGGAACGGAGCGTGGCGGGCAGACCGCCCCCTTCGCCGGGCAGGATTTCGGTCAGGAACTGTACCGTCGGGTAGGGGAGTCGTTCGTGTTCGACCCACTGCCGGTGCAGCACCAGGGCCAGTCCGATCACGGCGATCGACAAGGTCAGGACGAGGGGCATCCAGAACGACCAGGGCCGTATCCAGGACGAGAAAGGGACGTTTTGCGGCGCAATATTCTCGTTTCCTTCCCGCATGCCGACCACGAAGGGGTCCAGTACGGTCGAGGCGTTTCGGGAATCGACATCCGTCAGCATGCGTCGCGGCGCGCTCTCCACGGGTCCCGGGCGTCGCGCTTCGACGGCGCCGCCGGCCAGCAAGTCCAGGACGCCGCGGTTGAGTCGCACGCGCTCGTCCGGATCGAGGTCCGACAACCGGCGCGCCATGAGTTGCCGCATGTACGAGGGCAGATACATCTTGTCGTGCCGTACGGCGGACTGCCAGTCGACGGGCTCCCGCAGGAAGGCATTGACCCCCTGGCAGATCCGTCTGCGGTGGTCCTCGCGGTCGGCCCGCTCTTCCGCGTCTTGTTCGAGCGTGACGCGCAGTTCGGCGGGCAGATGCTTCCATAACAGTACGGCGGTCGCGCTCGCATCCGGCCGGCGTCCGCGGCCGAGGGTCGCGGTCAGCGCGGCCCAGTCGCGCACTTGATTCGGCGACAGTTCCGCGGCCGTCCCTTTCCAGGCCGGTCGCAGGCGGGCGTAGTGCTGCGGCATGATCATGATGTTGTTAAAGAAATGCATCAGACCGCGTCCCGGCACAAAACAAGAAAAGAGGGTGATTCCGGCGGCGACGGCCAATTCCGGCGCCGAGAACGCCAGTCGCCGTTTCAGTCTGGCCAGCAGGGGATTGAGGATCAGTACGAAGAGCGCCAGCGTTCCGAAGACGGCGAAGGGCGCAAAATTGCCGGTCATCTCGCTGCTCAGCATCACTTTGTCGTTGAAAAAAGTGAACAGAGCCAGGAACAATGCGCCCGCAAATCCCAGCGTCAGCGATCGCCATGTCATAGTTTACGACTCCTACATTGCGGATCGGGCGCCGTTGACGCTACGGCGGCAAAACCCAGAAGTTTGTCAGCGTCTCTCCCGTGACGAAAAAGTGAACGGCGCCGATCATGCTGGGAAGAATCGCGCCGAGCACTTCGCCCGCGATGAATCCGAACATCAGAGGCTTCAGGCGGTTGACCAGGGCCGAACCGCCGTAACGGTCGACGGCCAGCTTGACCAGCCATCCCAGCAGAAAGCTCGGAGCCGTGCGCTGGAGCGGAACGGTCGCGCACGTAACCATCAGGATGGGATGCAGGGGCCACCATGGCAAACGGAGTCGCGCCGCCGCGAGTCCGGCGGCTCCGATCAGACCGATGAACAAGGCCCAGCCACAGGACGGTTCCATCCGTATGCGGCTCACGTTCGACCCGCTCGGCGGTTGCATGGCTTGTTCCAGCTCGCCGCGGGCCTCGAGCTGCTGCTTGACCGCCGCGGCATTGTTGAGCGCAAAAGTGGGCACGTGCTGTTGCGTCCAAGTGTCCGCGACGGAGCTGCCCTGATCGTAGTGCAGGTACAGGGTCACGGGCAGGGCGACGGTTACGCAGACCACCAGGGCCACGGCGCACCAGACCGCAACGCGGCCGGGCGCGACGCGGTGCAGATCGAGCAATTTCCAGTTGTTGACGAGGAACGGCATCAGCGACTCGCGAGGGTCTATGAAGAGGACCGTGGAAACCATCTGAATCGCGACCAGCGTCGGCAGGCCGATGGCGCCGACGCCGAACAGGCCCCAGAGGGCGGCGCAGGGCCACACGAAAGGCTGCATATAGAACAAGCCGGCTTCGCTGATCAGCCGCCCCATGACCGTGTACAGAAGCATGAGCAGAAGGACGTACAATACGGCCATCGGCCAGGACACGCCGGCCAAACGGAGCTGCAGCGCCAGGACGAGGCTCATGACCAGGAACAGCCGGGCTCCCCAGGTTTCGTAAGGGGGAACGTCCGGATGGCCTCCGGGCCGCAAGGCATGGCCGAAAACCTGCCGGTAGTGGTGGCGCCCGGAATATACCAGCGCCCCGAACAAGCCCAGATTGCCGCCCAGTAGAAGGAACTGTCTCGGCTGGGGCGACAGGTAGTTGCCGGTCCCGATATTCGAGGTTTCGACCTGAATGCCGTAGGTCAGCAGCGCCCCGACCGCTACGGCGTACAGAAAGGGCCCGATCCCCAGCGAAAACGACACGTCTTTGGGAATCATAAACGCGATCGCGACGACCGTAAAATAGAGAACCGGAGACAGCAGTTGCCGTCCCAGATGCGTATCCAGCGCCGGAATCAGTTCGCGGAAGGCCTGCAAATTGAATTGGCGCTTAATCTCAATCACGTATTCGGGGAATGTCCCCGCCGCGAAGCGGCTCATATGCACCAGAAAGACGAGCGTCAGACCGGTCCAGAACAGCCGGCTGCGCAGGACCGGGCTCCAGCGGCCGCTTTCGTCCGGGAAAAGGCTGTTGGTGAACGCGACGATCGGGTAGGGCAGATGTTCGTGGCGCGACCATTGTCGGTGCAGCACGAGCGAAAGGCCGATCACGGCCAGCCACGTCGCCAGGAAAATCGGCAGCCAGAAGGCGACGGCGCGCGTCCACGCGCGCCACGGCACGTCGCGGAAGGAAATGGCTTCCGGCCCCGTGCGAAGCCCCTGGCGAAAGCCGTCCAGCACGCGGTTTTCGTCTTCCGACACGTCGGCCAGCATCCGGTCGGGGACCATCTCCATGACCTCCTGGCTGCGCCAGCTCGCATAGATGCGGTTGTAGTGCTGCGGCTGGATGAGCGACGTGCCGAAAGCGCGCATCATGCTGGAACCGGGAATACAGCAGGCGGCGAGAACGATGGCAAGCGCGACCGCGATTTCGGGACCGCGCAAGGCATGCCGTCCGAGCAGCGGCGCGGCCAGCACGTACAGCAGCAGCATCCCGAACACCACGATCGGCATGTTGTTGCCGATCAGATGGGTCTGGTGCATCACATGGTCGTTAAAGAACGTTACGGCGGCGACGATCACAACGCCTATTAAACCGAGAATGACGCTTCGCTTTGTCATAAGGCATTTCTTTTGCTAGTGAATCCGCATGGCGAACTCGATGTGCGCGGAGATGCCGGCGCGACAATGCGTCGTTCCCGTGCGTGCCGATCCATGCTTTGCAGCCGTATTCCATTGCATAGCACAAGCCGCAAGGCGGAGGCAAACATAAAAACACGGCTTTAATGGAGCCAGTCGGCGGGCGTCTACTCGAAGTTGCGCAATCGCGATAAATAGGCGCAAAAACCTTGACAAAGGCCGGCCGATCCAATAGATTATCCGCGTAAATAGGTGGTCCGTGGCACGGGCGTCCCGCCCGTGAATAATGTCATAATTTCACTGTCATCCCATGGAATAATGCCAATGGCGACAATACCGGCCGTGACGCGGGCTCGGTCTCGATCACGTCTGTCAACGAAAACATCACCGTCACCGGTTCGATCAATCTCAGCAAAGTGGACAACACGGCGCGCAACGGCAACCTGACGCTGTCCTGCGGCAATCGCATCGCGCTGTCGTCGCTGAACAAGAATCTGGTTCGGAACGTGAACTTGTCCGTGACGCTGGGCGGCACCGTATCCAAGAAGGAATACATGTGGATCTGGATCAAGAGCGAGCCGACCAATTTCACGGTGGACGAAGGCCTCAAAAGGGTGACCGGGTTCACCGCCGTGGACAGCCACGTGTACGACACCGACAACGCCGGGAGTCTGTCGGGCGACTACACCATCATGCTCGGCACTCTGAACCGTGAACGGCTTCGTTCTCCGACCCCTTCGTGCTCTTCGCGTCCTTCGTGGTGCAAATCGGGGTGCAAGGTCAGGCGCTGAAGCGCACGTTGATCACATCGCCGTCCTGCACCGGGTACTCCTTGCCCTCTTCCCGTACGCAGGGGCCGCCCTTGAGTTGCTTCCAGGGTCCGTTCGCCATGTAGTCCTGCAGACTGACGACCTCGGCGCGAATGAAGCCGCGCGAGATGTCCTTGTGGATTTTGCCGGCCGCCTCGACGGCCCGTTCGTTGCGGTTGATCAGCCAGGCGCGACTTTCCGTGGGACCGATCGTAAAGAACGTGGCCTTGTCGGCCGCCTCCAGGGCGGCGCGCAGTACGCGCTCGCCGATCGGCACGCGGATGTCGAGCGCTTCGACGAACTCCCGGCGTTCCTCCTCCGCCAGATCGCCCAGCGCGCCTTCGGTCTCGACCGCGGCCGTCACGCAGCGGCGGTCGGCCATGAAAGAGGGCGGGGGCTCGTTCAATTGGTCGTCCTCCACGTTCAGGCAGAAGAGCGGCGCGCGTGCGGTCAGGAACGGAAACTGCGCCAGTCGGCGACGGCCGCCTTCGTCCAGATCGGCGTCGCGGGTGGGGACGCCCTCTTCCAGGGCCGCGCGCAGGGTTTGCAAAACGGCGATTTCCGCGTCGTACTCCGCCTTCTGTTCGCGCGGCGGCGTCTTGACGGATTCGATTTTCTCGATACGGCGCTCGATGATGGCCAGATCGCCCAGCAGCAGCTCGCTCTCCACCTCGCCCAGATCGCGGGCCGCATCCACGGAACCGAGCGGATGCGGTACGGCGTCGTTGCGGAAGGCCCGCAGCGTCACGATCAGCAGATCGAAATTGCGCACCTTGCCCAGCAGTTCGGCGCTGGTGCGGCGCGCGCCTTTTTCGCCAGAAAGCAAGCCGGTCACGTCGCTGAGGTTCACCTGGGCGAAAGTCGTTTTGCGGCTGTTTTCCAGTGTGGCCGCCGCGACCAGACGCGCGTCCGGCACCGCCGCGCCCAGGGTTTCCATGCCCTCCGAGCCGCCGAAACGGCCGGGGTTCGCGCGTACGCCGGTCAGCGCGCGAAACAGAGAGGTTTTGCCCGCGGCGGGCAGTCCGATAATGCCAATATCCATAGTTCGGTTCCTTTAAACGGGCTACGCCCGTATCTCAAATATCAGATTTCAAATCGTAACTACTCAGGCATTCAGAATTCTGACTCCCTGAGTAGTAACGACGGAACAATATAAAACGTGGCAGTAGCGATCGGCGGTAATAGGTATACGGATTTCGCGGCGGACGCAAGCTCCAAAGTTCAGACTTCCTGACCTCGCAGGAAAACGCACAACCCGGTGTCTGGCCTTGAAAAGCCGTCCGCGGGTTTTCTATGGCCTGACACCATCCGGATGCAAGGAGTGACGAGAAGCCACGCATCTGAACCGCCAACAACGCCAAGAATGTTGGGGTAGCCACAAAAAGTCACGAGTAGCCACAAAAAGGGGCGACAAGCCCGCTCTCTCGCCAATCATTAGCGTGGAGGTAGGAATGATTGCAACATACAAAGCGCGCTTGCTCGGCAACATGCTGGATTGGCAGGAAGAATCTCCGCCTGTTTCGTCTTCCACTGTTTCGGTTCTGGTAACGGTGCTTCCCCATCCAGACACGCCCTTGCGCGCACATGAGCCTACAGGTAGCAGGCTGGCGGCTATCCTGAAAAGGCTGGCTCGGGAAAACACGGTTCCATCCATACCGAACCCCGTCGAATGGCAAAAAGAAATGCGCCGAGACAGGGTGTTGCCCGGACGAGAGGATTAAATGCTTCTGGACAGCAACATCATCATTTATGCGGCCCAACCCGGAGCCGTTGCGCTCCAAAACCATATTGCTTCGCGAGACGTCTTTATCCATTGTCTGTAGCCTGGCGCGGACATTCGCAACGACAAACAGGCTCATTGAATCCTGGGCTTACAGCCCAAATATCATGCGAAAAATGCTTTGCAAGGCCCTCTGAGAGCCTTGTTTTGCGGAACAAGCCGTTCCTTATGAGAGAGTTATAGACGCTAAGCGTCGGGGGGTCTCTTTTGGATGGCCTGCTCTACGGCCTGAACCAGTTTCCGGTCTTCTGGCTTCGTGCGGCTACCGAACCGAGCCGCGATCTTGCCGTCCGCCCCGATGAGGAACTTATTGAAGTTCCACGAGATAGCGCCTCCGAATTCCGGGTTCGTTTCCTTCGAGGTCAGATACGCGTAGAGCGGATGCACATCTTTGCCTTTCACCGAGATCTTTGCGAACATCGGGAAGGTCACGCCATAGTTCAGCGTGCAGAACTGCTGAATCTCGGTATTGCTTCCCGGTTCCTGGCTCAGAAAATCGTTCGCCGGAAATCCGAGCACCAGAAAGCCTTGGTCCTTGTACGTCTTGTACAACTTCTGCAGCCCCTCATACTGCCCGGTGAAGCCGCACTTGCTCGCGACATTCACGATCAGCAAAACCTTGCCCTTATAGTCCGCGAGCGCGACATCCTTGTCGTCGATGCTCTTGACAACGAAATCGTGAATACTCTTCATTTCTTGATTCCCTTCCTCCGCCAAGCCATCCTGATCGTTGGGCACAGCGCCTCGGCACCCGCCGAGCATGAGCGCGACAACCATCCCGAGCGTTGAGAACCGCCTCAGCATAACTTCACGTCTCATTTCCCCCCAAATCTATCGGAGCGCACAGGTTGTCCGCGCTCTTGGCCGTGCGACCACAGACTGGATGACATGGATATGGCCCGTACATCAATGTGGGCAAGGTAGCGGAATCGGGCAGGCAATGTCAAGGCCTGCTGCCAATGTTTTTAGATTGTTCCGTCGTGAGATGCGACGCATATGCGTCGCATCTTTATTCGTGTGAATTCGTGTTCATTCGTGGTTCAACAGTTCGGTTGCGGGCGACAGCCCGCCTTAGGGACACACACGCTATCGGGAAAATCGCCTTGTGCCCGGCCGCTCGCGCCGACAGAAGGTCTGTCCCTTATGCCCTTATTATCGACGCTAAGCGTCGGCAAGACATCTTTGCAATTAGCCGAATATTTTTGTATACAAACAAGAATAAATACCATACATATAGCCGAATGAATGACAAACAATTAACCGAACGTTATCCGGCCATGCTTGGAGAGCATCAATGACATATCATCCCCGGTTCGCCGACACGCTGCTTGGAAAGGGACTCGAAAGCGCAGGAGCGGTTTTGGTTGAGGGCCCAAAAGCCTGTGGAAAAACGGAAACGGCGGCACAAGTTGCCAAGAGTCAAGTCTGGTTCGACACGGATTCCGATGTTCCGATCAAGATGGACATTGATCCTCGTCTTGTTCTCGAGGGCCCAACACCGCGCCTCATTGATGAATGGCAACTCTTTCCGCACATCTGGGACTTCACGCGAAGAGAAGTGGATACAAGAAAGAAAAAAGGACAATTCATTCTCACAGGTTCGGCCACGCCGGATGATAAAGCCCGTCGCCATTCCGGCGCAGGTCGTTTTTCCGTGATACATATGCGAACCATGTCCTGGCTTGAACGGGGCTGGTCCTCCGGCGAGGTTTCGCTTCAGTCGCTTATCGAAACGGCCGCGCCCCATTCTGCAAACGCCGACTTTTCCATCCCGGGGCTCTGCGAGCAGATTGCCATTGGAGGATGGCCGGGCCTCATCGGGGAAACCCCCGAAGCTGCATTCGAATTCACGAAAAACTATGTCAACGTCATTGCCGAGGCGGATGTGGATCGTGTTTCGGATCGGCGACGGAACGCCGCAAAAGTACGGCGCTTCATCCGTTCCCTTGCGCGCAATGTCTCGACGGAAGCCTCCCTGCATGCGATGGCTTCCGATGCCGCCGGCAGCGATGACACTCTCGATGACGACACTGCCCGAGCCTATTTACAGGCGCTGGAACGTCTGATGGTCACCGAGAATCTGCCCGCTTGGAATCCGCACATTCGATCCTCTGCCGCGCTGCGCAAATCTCCGAAACGCCACTTCTGCGACCCTTCGCTGGCGCTGGGGGCGCTCGGTATCACCGCGCGAAAACTGGCTTCCGACTTGCATTACCTGGGAATGCTCTTCGAGTCTGCTGCCATTCGAGATCTTCGTGTCTATGCTTGGGCAAACGGAGGATATGTCTCCCACTACCGGGATGCCGCCGGGCATGAGGTCGACGCCATTGTCGAGCGCCCCGATGGGAGGTGGGGAGCGTTCGAGGTAAAAATGGGCATGGGCGCCGTCGACGAGGCTGCGGCCAGCCTGCTCGCCCTGGCGGCAATAATCGATACAAGCAAAACGCCGCCGCCGGAAGTCTTGTGTGTCATCACGGGAAACGGCTTTGCCCACCGACGCAAAGATGGCGTCTGCGTTGCGCCCCTCGCAACACTTGGCCCATAGAAAAATATCAGGGACACACCCGCTGTCAGCCCATCGCTTATCGGCCACGACAAACAGGGCCAAGGGATACCGGGTTTACAGCCAAAAAATCATGCGAAAAATGCCCCGCAAGCCCCTCTACAGGCCTTGTTTTTGTAGCAAAGCATTCAGTATGAGATGTTTATCGACGCTAAGCGTCGATGGGGTGAGGCTCAACCTCGTTACAGCTTAAAACACGATTGTTTTTTTGCCTGTAAGGGCCAGAACTGATACTTGAGAGTACCGAGTTCTTAGCGTGACCGGCAAGCTCTTTTGGTGTTTTTTTTGGTGCGTAGCCGGGACGCTGCGAGACATAGCTCGACCCATCGG
>CAZYAW010000106.1:0-11786 GCA_964646045.1 uncultured Victivallales bacterium
TTGTAGTCGGCCAGCAACTTGTCGGGGTCGCCGTGTCTGGCGGCTTCGGCGTTGGGGTTCTTGATGTCGAGGTTGAAGTTGCGGGCTTTGATGTCGTCAAGCGAAACTGGCCAGGCGAACGGAGTTTCCTTGCGTCGGGCGCGACCGGCGGGCGTGTCCTTGCCCCACCAGTCCTGGGCGGCCTTGAATTCCCCGATGTCGATAGGCCGGGTCTTGTTGTAGCTCTTGACGCCTTCGGGATAGGCGTGCTCGTAGTACCAGACGGTTTTGGTGGGTTCGCCTTTGGTAAAGAACAGGAGATTGGTCCTGATGCCGGTGTAGGGATTGAACACGCCGTTGGGCAGGCGCACGATGGTGTGCAGGTTGCATTCGAGCAGCAGATGTTCCTTGATGCGGGTCTTGACGCCTTCGCCAAACAGGGAGCCGTCGGGCAGGACCATGCCGGCCCGGCCGCCGGGCCGCAGAAGCTTGACAATGAGGGACAGGAACAGGTCGGCGGTTTCGCGCGTCTGCAAGGGCTTGGGGAAGTTGTTCTCGATGCCGTCCTCTTCCATGCCGCCGAAAGGGGGATTGGTGACGATGCAGTGGACGGCGTCTTTGGGTCCGTAGTCGCGCAGCGGACGGGCGAGAAGATTGGCGCGGCGGATGAAGCCGGGATCGTCGATGCCGTGCAGCAGCATGTTGGTGGTGGCGAGCATGTGGGGCAAGGGCTTCTTTTCGACGCCGCGCAGGGTTTGCTGGAGGATGCGCTCCTGCTCGGGGGTCTTGACTTTCTTGCGCTTGTGTTCGATGGCGCAGGCCAGGAAACCGCCGGTACCGCAAGCGGGGTCGAGCACGATATCGTCGAGCCGCGGATCGACCATGCGGACCATGAACTCGGTGACGGCGCGCGGGGTGTAGTATTCGCCCGCGTTGCCGGCCGACTGCAAGTCCTTGAGGATTTTCTCGTAGATGTCGCCCAGCAGGTGGCGCTGGGAGGATGAATTGAAGTCGATATCCTCCTCGACACGGTTGGCCACCTGGCGCAGCAGCGTGCCGTTCTTCATGTAGTTGTAGGTGTCCTCGAAGATGGAGCCGACCACACGTTCCATGGGCGTAGCGCCTGCCTTTTCGGCCAGACCCTTGAGAAACGGGAACATCTCGTCGTTGACGAAACGGAGCAGGTCGTCGCCGGTTGCGCCCTCGTCGTCGGCGGCCCAGTTGCGCCAGCGGAAGCGCTGGGGGATCGGGGAGACGTAGCGGTCCCGCGTGGCTTCCCATTCCTTTTCGCGGTCGTCGAATATTTTGAGAAACATCATCCAGACCATCTGGCTGATGCGCTGGGCGTCGCCATCGACGCCAACGTCCTTGCGCATGATGTCCTGGATCGATTTGACAAGTGTTGTCAGTGACATGAGATTCCTTCTTTACGCCGCATAGAGTTCCTTTTCGAGTTCGCGAACGGCCTGCATGTATTGCTCGCGGCCGCCGAACGCGGCGATAAGCTCGAGCGGCGTGCCCAGTTCGCTGAGCGGCCGGACGTTCAGTACCGTGAAATCTTCTATGGGAACGATGCCTTCGTCGGCATATTTGTCGAGCAGTGCGTTCAGGACTTCCCGCGCGGTGGCCCCGTATTGGCTGAAGTAGTCGCGCTTGCGCACGTTGTCGGCCCGCTCCCGGCGCGTCTTGGGCGGTTGGCCCCAGGCGATGTGGCACACGAGGTCGAACGGGTCGAGGTCCTTGCCCGCTTCGTCGGAAAGGGCCTCGAAGAACACGCCGCGTTCCTCCAATTCGGCAAGAATGGCGGACTTTTTTTCGGCGCCGGACCATTCCCGCAGGAAGACATCCATGGAGCGATACTGGCGCAGCACGGATTTGCGGGTGTA
The DNA here is from genome assembly GCA_964646045.1 of uncultured Victivallales bacterium. GTDB lineage: Bacteria > Verrucomicrobiota > Kiritimatiellia > UBA8416 > SLMC01 > CAZYAW01. The sequence goes on from CAZYAW010000106.1 coordinate 1,866, forward strand.
GTCCCGAATGGATTCCGTGATGAGCCTGCCGTCCGTGCCGTAGTATTGCACGCGTTCGGCCACGATACGGACGGGAACGTCGTCGATCACATATTTAAGGCGTTTTTTGCCGGTTCCCGACGGATCGTCAACGACGATATCGCCGTCAAACGAGTTCGGCGCGGCGTCCCGCCTGTCGGACTCGGATTCGTCCGGCGGAACGGGCGGCTCGTCGCCGCAGGGCTCGTAAACCTGAACTGGCTCGCCGTCGAAATCGGGATCGGCAAAGAGTTCGGTCGCCTTCTTGAAATCCATGATGGTGAAATAGTATTTGTCGTAGTCTTCGCGGATGCGCGTGCCGCGGCCGATGATTTGCTTGAAGAGGGTTATGGACTCGATGCGCTGGTCGAGCACGATCAGTTTGCACGTCTGGGCATCCACGCCGGTGGACAGCAGACGCGAGGTGGTGACGACGACGGGAAAGCGTTTTTCGGGGTCGATGAAGTTGTCGAGTTCCATCTTGCCTTCGTTTTCGTCGCCGGTCATGCGCATGATGTACTTGGCATTGACGGCGGCCAGATCGGCGTTCCGGTTGACGAGCGCCTTGCGCATGCGTTCGGCGTGATCGATGTCCTCGCAAAAAACGATGGTTTTGTCGAAGCGGTCCGTCATGCGCAAGAACTCGGTGATCTTCGCGGCGACTAGCTCCGTGCGCTTCCCGAGCACCAGGGAGCGGTCGAAGTCGCGCTGGTTGTAAACGCGGTCCTCGACCAGCCGGCCGTTCACGTCACGCTTGCCGGAAGGCGGCCGCCAACCCTGGATATCTTTGTCGATGTCGATGCGAACGACTTTGTAGGGGGCGAGAAAACCGTCCTCGATGCCTTGGCGCAAGGAATAGGTGTAGAGCGGCGCGCCGAAATAGTCGGTGTTGGAAATGTCGGCGGTTTCCTTGGGCGTGGCGGTCATGCCGATCTGGGTGGCGGACTGGAAATACTCCAGCACTTCGCGCCAGGCGGAATTGGCGGCGGCGCTGCCGCGATGACATTCGTCCACAATGACGAGGTCGAAGAAATCCGGAGAGAACTGTTTGTAGATATTCCTCTCTTCCTCGTTGCCGGTAACCGCCTGATAGAGGGCGAGATAAATCTCGTAGGACTTGTCCACCTGCCGCTTGGCGATTTTGGTCATGGCCGATTCGAAGGGTTTGAAATCGTTGATACGGGTCTGGTCGACGAGGATGTTGCGGTCGGCCAAAAAGAGGATGCGCTTTTTGGCGCGGGCTCGCCACAGGCGCCAGATGATCTGAAAGGCCGTATAGGTCTTGCCGGTTCCCGTGGCCATAACCAGCAGAATGCGTTTCTCGTTCCTGGCAATGGCCTCCGTGGCGCGGTTGATGGCCACCTGCTGGTAGTAGCGAGGGGCTTTGCCCGATGCGTCGGCATGGTAATCCTGGGCGACAACGGCCTGCTCGGGAGCACGCAAGTTCTTTGCGTCGCAATAGCGCCGCCACAGCTCGGCGGGCGACGGGAAGTCGGCGGGCGGGAACGCCCTTTCCACCGGACCCTCGATCCGCGTCCGATCATGTTCAAGAAAGGCGTCGCCGTTGGCGCTGAAGGCGAACGGAACGTCGAGCGACTCGGCGCCGTTCAGCGCCTGCTGCATGCCGGCCCCGACAGAATGGTTCTTGTCTTTGGCCTCGATGACGGCCATCGGGATGCCGGGCTTGTGGTAGAGCACATAGTCGGCCCGGCGCGCCGCGCCCCGTTCGACCCGGGAACCGCGCACGATCACGCGACCGGCCGTATAGGAAACCTCTTCGCGAATCTGCGTGTGCAGATCCCATCCGGCGGCAACCAGAGCGGGCGTAATGAATTTCGTGCACACATCCCGCTCGCTCAGGATGGATTTGCCGGAACTGTTCAGGCTGTCGTAGGCGCTGGCCATGATAGCAGGCAAGATGCCTGCTTTTTGCGACAATATCAACCATGAAATGCGGGCTGTCGCACTTTTCTCTCCGTCGGCAAAGCATTTACGGTTCCGACCATGAACGTGGGGGCTTCCTCTGTTTACACGGGCAGGACGCCCGTGCCACGGTGGAGGTCGGCCGGTCAGAGCCAGGGATCTCAACCGAGTTCAAGAGACGGATGGGCGTCCAGACCCCAGGCGGCGTGACCGCCGACGCCGCGGCCGACGCCGGCCAGGGCGGCAATCATGGCGGCGTTGTCGCCGCAGTATTGCGGTTCGGGCAGGAACAGCGGAATGGTATGCTCGCGCGCCAGGGCGGTCAGGGCCGCGCGCAGACTCGCGTTTTGCGTGACGCCTCCGCCGACGACCAGCGCCCGGGCTCCGCGCAGCGAGCGACGGCAGCGGTCGATCAGGGCGTCCACGACGGCCTGCTGAAAACTGGCCGCCACATCGGAACGCCGCCGCAGGGCGGCCGCGCCGAGCGGATGGGCCTGCAGATGGTACAGCAGCGCGGTTTTGAGTCCGCTGAAACTGAAGCAGGCCTGGGGGTCGAGCGAGGCGGGCAGCCGCGCGGTCTGTCGCGGCCGCGAGCGCGGGAAGCGCACGGCGGCGGGATCGCCGCCGACGGCGGCGGCCTGTATGGCGGGTCCGCCGGGATAGCCGAGGCCGAGCAGCGTGGCGGCCTTGTCCAGGGCTTCGCCGGCGGCGTCGTCGAGCGTCTGGCCGATCAGGGTATATTGTCCCAAGCCCCGCACGCGCACGAGGGCCGTGTGGCCGCCGGAAACGATCAGACACAGAAACGGACAATGGTCTTCCAGCGCGGCCGGACCGCTCGTCCGCGCGGCGGATGGGCCGGCGGACGGGGCGAGGAATGCGGAATAAAGATGGCCTTCCACGTGGTTGACGCCGCCAAAGGGCTTGCCCAGACGCAGGGCCAGCCCTTTGGCGGCGGCCAGTCCCGTCAGCAGGGAACTGGAAAGGCCCGGCCCGTAGGTGGCGGCGACGAGGTCCAGTTCCGCGCCGTCGACATGCGCTTCGCGCAGGGCGTCGGCGATGGCGGCGGGCAGCGCCTCCACATGGCAGCGCGAGGCGATTTCGGGCACCACGCCTCCGAAGGGGGCGTGGCGCGCGGCCTGACTGAAAACCACGTTGGAGAGCACGTCGCGCCCGTCGCGCACGACAGCGGCGGCGGTTTCGTCGCAGGAGGTTTCGATACCCAGAACCAGCATGAGCGCAGGCCTATTTCAGAATCAGGACGGATTGCAGGATGTCGGCGGCCCGTTCGAGCTGCGGATCGCGGATGTGCTCCAGGCGCGCGATTTCCCGGGCGTCATAGAGGTTCGGGGTCTCGATGTGGGCGCGCCGCGTCAGGATGTCGCGCCACTGCGCGACGCTAAGCGGCACTTCGATGTCGGGCGCAATGCCCTGGCCGTGAATGGCGCGGTCTTTGGGCGTGAAGTAGTGCCCGACCGTCAGACGCAGGGCGGTGGTTTCATCGGCTTCGAGATTGATCACGCTCTGGACGGAGGCTTTGCCGAAACTGGTCTGGCCGACCAGAACGGCGCGCCGATGATCCTGCAGCGCGCCCGCCACGATTTCCGAGGCGCTGGCGCTGCCGCCGTTGATCAGGATGGCCAGGGGCCAGTCGGGCGGCGACGTGCGGGCCTGCGCCACGCTGCGTACCGGATCGTATACGCCGGGACGGCCGCGCGTGGTGACAATCAGATCGCCGCGCTTGAGAAACAGTTCGGCGACTTCGACGGCCGAGCGCAACAGGCCGCCGGGGTTGTCGCGCAAGTCGAGCACCAGCGCGCGGGCGCCCAGGGTTTTCAGACGATCCAGAGCGGCGGCCAGCGCCGGGCCCGTGGGGACGGAGAACTGCGTCAGGCGCACGTAGCCGATGCCGTCGCGCAGCATGCGCAGACCCTTGACGCTTTCCACATTGATCACCTCGCGGGTCAGATCAAAGGTCCGCAGCTCGTCCTCTTCGGCGCGGAGCACTTTGATTTGGACGGTTTCGTTGGCTTCGCCGCGCAGGCGTTCCACGGCCTGCCGCAAGGTCATGGACTGCGTCTTGGCGCCGTCGATTTCCGCGATGACGTCGCCGGCCAGAATGCCGGCGCGAAAGGCGGGGGTTTCCTCCATGGGCGCGATGACGGTCAGCCGGCCGTTGCGTACGCCGATGCTGATGCCAATGCCGCTGAACTGGCTGGCGGCGTCGTCGCGCAGGGCGCGATAGGCGTCGGCCTCGAGAAAGTCGCTGTGGGGATCGAGGTTCTGCAGGAGTCCGTGCAGTCCGCCCCGTACGATTTCACGATAGGTCTTCTCTTCCGGATAGCGGCGCCGTATCTGGAGCAAGGCCTCGGTGAAAAGCCGAATTTCATTGTAGGCTTCGTCGTTCGTATCGGAAGCCTCAACGGCGGGAACGGCGGCGGGCGGCACGGCGGCGGGATCGGGTTCCTGGGCCGCGGCGAAAACGGCGGCGGACAGCAAAAGACAGGCGATGCGAAGTTTATGTGTCATGGCCGGATATATCCTTATGCGCGCGTTTCGGGTCGCCCCGGTAGGCCGCCAACAGCCAGAAGGCGTACCAGAGGGCCATCCATAAAGGCCCGATGCGCCAGTCCGCCAGATGGCCCAGCGGTATGGCCCGCAAGACGGTCAGGCAGCGGCCCAGCACGGCGAGCAGGCCCAAGTTGATATGATTGAAAACATAGGCCAGTAGAGGATGAATCAGGCCGAACGTCAAGGACAAACTTCCGGCGAGCACAATCAGGAAGACCAGCGGCACCACGATCAGATTGGCCAGCAGAGCGACGGGGGAGACGCGGCCGAAAAAGTAGAGGGACAGAGGCGCGGACGCGATCCAGGCCGAACAGGAAAGAGCCGCCAGCGCGGCCAGATGGCGGCCTGCGGCGGCAATCAGGCCGAGCAGGCGGTCCGCCGGAGTGCGCGGGGCGTCCGGCGCGCGCGCGAAGGCGGGCGCGGCGCGGGAGAGCCGGCGCAGGAAGCAGGCATGGAACGGCGGGTAGAGCAGAATGATGCCGGTAACCGTGACGAAGGAGAAAACGAAGCCGAGATCAAACAACTGCGCGGGCGCAAAGACCAGAATCAGCAAAGCCGCCAGGGCCAGCGCCGAGAGGGTGTCCGGACGGCGCCGGAGGCGGGGGGCCAGGAAATAGACGACGGCCATCAGTCCCGCGCGCAGGGCGCTGGCGCGGCCGCCGGTCGCCCAGACATAGGCGGCCAGGGCGGGCAGCAGAAAAAAGATCCAGTTCTGGCGCGAAATCCCGGCGATGCGCAGCACGAAGACCAGCAGCAGCACGAGAATGCCCACATGCAGTCCCGAAATGGCGAAGATGTGCCACGTGCCGGTTTCCACAAAGCGGGCGCGCTCCTGCGGGTGAATGCCTTCACGCCGCCCCAGCAGCAGGGCGTGCAGCAGGGCGACGGCGCGGGGCCGCTTTTCGATGCCGAGCGCCAGATACTCGGCGGCGCGGGCGCGTCCGAGAAAGAGGGTTTGCGCGACGCTTCGCCATCCTTCCGCTTCCGCGAGGAAATCGCGGTCGCGGGTTCCGACGTGCAGCGTGAAACGTTCCCGACGGCCGTACGAGGGCCGGCCCGTATCCTCGTCGGTTGGCGTCGCCGGATCGGGATAGACGCGCAGACGGCCGCGCCAGCGCCAGCGCTGGCCGAAGGCGAAGGCGGGCTGCCGACGGGAAGATCCGTAGAGGTAAACCCGGATCGTAGCGCGGGCCGGATGAACTGCGGCGGTGTCGTCGTCGCGGCGCCATTGTTCGACGCGAAAGAGACAGCGGGTAACGGGACGCTCGCGGCGCGGGAGGGCGACCGGATCGCCGACGATGACGCCTTCGAACTCCGCGCGCGCGGACAAGGCCGGGCGCAGTTGTTCGACGCCGCGGCGTTGTTGGCGGGCGCCCCGCTCGGCGCGGATCCAGCCCAGCGTCGCCATGCCGACGAGCAACAGGGCCTGCAGGACGGTCGTCGGTCGGACGCGCGCGACGAGGCGATGTCGTGCCAGCAGCCCGAGGGCGCAAGCGGCCAGCGCGCTCGCGATCCAGAGCGGCCGGCGCGCCGACGGCAACGAGAGGCCGCCCGCGACGCCCAGCCCCCAGGCCAGCGCCGCCCCGATGATGGGCCTGCGCGGGGACGCCTGGGCTGGTTCGCGGCTCGGCGGCATGACGCGGGTATGCTCAGGTTTGTTCCAGGACGGCGCGAATGCGGCGCACGCCGGAACTGGAGGATTCTTCCTTGACGATGCGGAAACGGCCCAGGTCGCCCAGCCGCTGGACGTGGGGTCCGCCGCAGGCCTCCATCGAGAAGTCGCCGATGCGGTACACCTTGACCTGTTCCTCGTATTTGTCGCCGAACAGCGCGACAGCGCCGCGCTCGCGCGCTTCGCTCAAACTCATGATCTGCATCTCCACCGGCAAATCGCGGGCGATGGCTTCGTTGACCATGCTTTCCGTGCGCGCGATTTCCTCGGGGGTCATCTTGGCCGGATGCGAAAAATCGAAGCGCAACCGTTCCGGCGTAATATTGGAGCCTCTCTGCTGCACGTGGTCGCCCAGCACCGTTTTGAGGCTGCGGTGCAGCAGATGCGTCGCCGTATGCAGTCGCGTGGTGGCTTCGGAAGCGTCGGCCAGGCCGCCTTTGAACGCTTTTTCGGAACCCTGCCGCGAGACGTTGCGATGTTTTTCGAAGGCCTGGTCGAAGCCCTGGCGGTCGACCTCGAAGCCCTGTTCCCGGCAGATTTCCTCGGTGAACTCCAGCGGGAAGCCGCAGGTGTCGTAGAGGCGAAAGGCGATGCGGCCCGAGACGGTCGTCTGGTTGCGGGGTCGCATGACGGCCAGCACCTTGTCCAGTTCGGCCAGTCCGCGGTGCAGGGTCTTCTCGAATTTGGCTTCTTCTTCGGCCAATTCGGCCACGATAAGATCGCGGCGGGCGGCCAGCTCGGGGTAGGGCTCGCGGTAGCCCTCGATCACGCTGTCGGCCAGCGGCGTGAAGAAACCTTCCGGCATGTCGAGCGCCTTGGCGAAGCGCACGGCGCGTCGGATCAGGCGACGCAGAACGTAGCCCTGGCCCAAGTTGCTCGGCGTCACGCCGCGTTCGTCGCCCAGAATGAAGACGGCGCTGCGAATATGGTCGGACAGAACGCGGAAGGCGCGGGTGGTTTCGGGGTTTTCGGCGAGGGCCTGTCCGCTGCGGGCGGCGATGGCCTCGATGACGGGGGCGAAGAGTTCCGTCTCGTACACCGAGGCGCGGCCCTGCAGCATGGCGGCCGTGCGTTCCACGCCCATACCGGTATCCACGTTATGCTGGCGCAGACGTTCGTAGCGACCGTCCGCGGTTTTGTTGTACTGCATGAACACGTCGTTCCAGATCTCGAAATACTTGCCGCAACCGCAGCCCGGCCGACAGGTCGCGCCGCAGGCCGGCCGGCCGGTATCGACGAACATTTCGGTGTCGGGTCCGCAGGGTCCGGCGGTTCCGGCCGGGCCCCACCAGTTGTCGGCTTTGGGCAGGGCGTGGATGCGCGCGGCCGGGATGCCCAGCTTTTCCCATATCGCGCGCGATTCGGCGTCCTCGGGCGCGTCGTCGTCGCCGAGAAAAACGGTTACCGAGAGGCGGTCGGGATCGAAACCCAGCCACTGGCGCGCGGTTAGGAACTCGTAGGACCAGGCGATGGCTTCCTCTTTGAAGTAGTCGCCCAGCGACCAGTTGCCCAGCATCTCGAAAAAGGTCAGGTGCGAGGCGTCGCCCACGGCGTCGATGTCGCCGGTGCGTACGCACTTCTGCACGTCGCACAGGCGCCGGCCGGCCGGATGCGTCTCGCCCAGCAGGTAGGGCGCCAGCGGATGCATGCCGGCCGTGGTGAAGAGCACGGTGGGGTCGTTCTCGGGAATCAGCGATGCGCCGGATATGACCGCATGGCCTTTCCCCTTGAAGAATTCCAGATACATACTGCGCAATTCGTTCGCTTTCATCAAGGCTTCTCCCGGGCCGGGTCCGAATTCCGTTCCTCGTTCGCGCCGCCGTCGTTGGCAGCGCAGGACGATTCCTTTTGCGTCACAACCATCAGTTTGTTGCTGAACAAGAGGCGAAAGTCAAGCATCCAGCGCAACAGATCGGCGCCGCCGGTGCGCGAGCGTTTGATCGCGTGGCGCGCTTCCAGCGCGGTGGCCGGCGCAATGACGGGATAGAGCGGCGCCAACAGGAAATCGACGATACGGCCTTTGACGAACACCAGCTTGCGAATCCGCAGGCCCTCATGATGCAGTAGCGTGTGAGCTACGGGGAAATAGACGGGATTGTGATGGGTGGAATAAAGCTCTGCGGGTGGAACATGCCAGCCCAGCCTGGCGGAGCGCAACTCATGCTGTCCGCTGAGCAGGAACTGCATGCGCGAGGACAGACGGTGTATGTTGGGCGTTGTGAAGATGAAATAGCCGCCCGGCTTGAGGATTCTGGCCGCTTCGGCAAAAAAAAGGCTGTGGCATGGCAGATGTTCGACGACCTCGGTCGCCAGCACGACATCGTACTGCTCCGCCGGAAGAGGGATGGTCCGGGTCAGATCGACGCCTTCGTGAACGGGCACGGCGGCCAACGCCGGGGACGGCGAGCGGTAAATATAGTCGTCCCGGCGAAAATGCGTGCCTTCGGCTCGGCATCCCGCAGCCTGCAGGACTTCCAGCAGGCCGCCGTCCCCGCAACTGAGATCCAGAACACGCAAGTCGGGCCAGGCGGGCAGCGAGGCGAGTGTTTTACGGACGGCTCTAACAACGCTTTTCCCGGGCATGCTACGTCTCCTGTGAACAAGGGCCATGAAGCGGAGCGGACGAAGACGGCGCCGCCGACATGGTTTCCTGCCATTCGTTGAGTTTGCCGGCGATAAAATCGACGCAATGCCGTTGCACGTCGCGCGGATCGGCGTCCGGCGGCAGGGGCGTGCCGAAGGCGAAACGAATGGGACGGCTGCGGTCCAGCGGGCCGAAATCGCGCCAGCGCCGGCCCGTGCCCTGAAAGTCGGTTTGCAGGGCGACCGGCAGTATCGGGACCTGGGCGCGACGCGCCAATTTGACGCCCAGACTGTTGAAGGAGGCGGGATCCAAACGGACGCAGCGCGTGGCCTGGGGAAAGATCAGCGCCGAACGTCCGTTGCGCAGCAGATCGGCGCCCTCGCCGAGGACTTTTTTCAGATCGTCCCGCGGATGGCGGCGCGTCACGGCGATGGGTTCCACCGCGCGCATGATGCGGCCGAAGACCGGGTAGCGCAGCAGGCTTTCCTTGACCACGACCGATACGGGATGAAAGGGGCGGATCAGACCGCCGGGCAGGAGCATGGTTTCGATCATGCTCATGTGATTGGCCACATAGACGGCCGGCGTATCGAGGGCGATCATGGATCGGGCGCCTTCCACGACGATGCGGGCGCCGGATTTTTCCAGCAGTCGCAGGATGCGGTAGGCCCGTACGGTCCAGGCGCTGCCGTTGAATCGGCCGCTCATGGCGACCAGCGAGCCGCCCCAGACCACGCGGAACTGGCGCAAATAGAACCACAGGTCGGAGCGTTTGAGCAGCCATCCGGCGCAGGGATTGCGGTTCGGCGCGGTTTCGTACGCGCCGGTCTCTCGCAGCTTCTCGTAAAAGCGAACCATGTCCTTCGAATAGGCAACCGACATCATGGCAAGATTCTCCGGTCGAAAACGACGTGAGTGTTCCGTTTTCCGGTACGTGACGAGATTTCCAAGCGGTCACTCATAATCTTTCTGTCGCGGCAAGGTCAAGGGTAAAGAAGCCGACAGCGTTCACGGTACTCGGTTCAGTAACCGTTCACGGGGTATAGAAGCAGATTTATCCGAAGTGGATCGGTGATCCTTGCGCCATCATAAGAACCGCTGTCTCCCTTGGCCTCGATTAAGTCGAAGCGGTTAAGGGTATCCGACGAAGGGTGGC
>CAZYAW010000107.1:0-10436 GCA_964646045.1 uncultured Victivallales bacterium
ATCCGGTGATAATTCACCCATTGTTCATCCTTTTTCACATAGAGCGATACATGGTCGCATATCCAAGTGACTTCCCTGTCGCGCAGAGCCGGGTTCCCCTCCAGAAACTTGCCGATTTCCCGCAGACCGTTCTCGGTCAGATCGCCATAGGCGAGCGACACATGGGGATGGAAGGCCGTACGGTTGCTCTTGCGGTAGGGCGTATAACGGTTCAGCCGTCTGTTCAGGGCGACCAGGTATTCGTTGGGCGCAATCTTGTAGCAGGCAATAGGCGCGTCGCCATATTCGCCACCCAGACGACCGACCAGAATGCCGTTGGTTCTGAGCGCAAAAGGTTGAACGCCCCGCGTAAGGGCCTCGAACTCGCCGATGAACTTCTCCCTTTCCGCCGGCGGAACCAGAACGCCGGTCCTGAGCGTAATATGCGGCGGATAGGCGAGCGCCTCGCGTGATCCCGTCAGTCTGCAACAAGGTTCCCGTATCTCCCGGACGGCTTCCGCCGCATGATCCGGCAGCACACTGACGATGATGAATCTCGTCCTTTCCTGCCTGCCGTCCGTCATAGCACATTCTCGAAATAGGCAACCAGACCCGGATTGCAGGCCACAACCTTCCATTGGTCGGGCCCGTCACGATCGGCTTTGACGAATCCGCCGGCCCCCTTGGCCATCATACACGCCGCGGCAATGTCCCAGGCGTGGATATGCCGCTGAACATAGGCATTGAATTGCCCGGAGGCCACATAGGCGACACCCAGCGCCGTGGAACCCAGGCACCGGATCTTCCGCGCGTCGCGCGCGACGCCATGAACTCTGCCGAACATGTCGTGCATAATCTCCTCGCTGCTGCCGAAGCTGACGCCGACGACAGCGTCGCGCACGTCGGTACCTTCCGCAAGCTGCAACGCATTTCCATTCCGACGGGCGCCCTGATCCGCCGCGACCGTGAATGTTTCCCCGAGAGCGGGAGCGCTGACGACAGCCGCAACAGGCGTACCCATGTCGTCCAGAGTGGCCCAATCGCCGGGATCCGTTGAAACGGGTTGATGGAAGCAGGCGATCGAGCAGCAATAATAATGCAACCCGTGAAAATAGTTCACCGATCCGTCGAGAGGATCGATGATCCATAGATAATCGCCCGGCGCCCTGTGGTAACCGGTTTCCTCCGAGAATATCATGTGATCGGGGAATCGGCTGCGAATGACGTCCATCACAACCGCTTCGCTTTCGCGGTCCAGCCCGAGTTTCAGGTCCTTGCCGCAACGTTTGTCAATCCGGACATTCCGTCCAAAATGCCTGAGATGGAGTGCGGCCGCGGCGCCGGCCGCGCGGATGGCGGTTTCAAGAAAAAGGGTGGCTTTCATTGTCATAGCCCTTTAACGGCTTCGCGTAATAGCGATGCGTTTGCACAAATCCCGTGTCTTCATAGAAGCTGTGGGCGTCGCTCCGTCGACCATTCGTGCATACTTCCAGCTTGCAGCAACCGGCGGCTTCGGCCTCGTTGACAGCGGCCTTGACCAGGGCCGTGGCAATGCCCGACCGGCGCGCGCCGGCGGCAACCGCGAGAACCATGATGCGCCCAAAGCGCATGGCCCTCTCGAAAGAAGGTATGAAGCGCAACGCAAGAAGGCCCACGGTATGGCCGTTCGCCCTGGCCAGCAGAAGAGACGTGTCGGGATCCGCTCGCCACAACCTTATGCGGTCCTGGACAAAGGCGCGATCCCGCGGATACCCCAGTTCCGTAAGCAGCCCGGCTATTGCGTCCAGGTCTACCGGGCCGCCGTTGTCCGCTTCCACCGTGAATTTAACAGGGCATTTCATAGATATCGTCCATCAATTCGGTCATAATCCGGCGATCATGGAAGATGCCCACCATCGTCGTCCCGGACTCTTTCATTTCAAGAAGCAGGTCTGCGACCACGCTCATGGAATCCTTGTCCAGCGAAGCGGTGGGTTCGTCAAGCAACAGCAGGCGGGGACGTGCCACAATCGCCCGCGCCAGATTCACACGCTGTTTTTCGCCACCGCTGAATGTTACGGGATAGGCGTCCTGTAGATTCTCCGGGATGCGCAGTCTGCCGAGCAGGACACGAGCCTGTTCCCTGGCCTCGCCGGCCTCCACGCCGCGATCAAGCAGGGGGTAGGCGACTATGTCAACGGCCGTGACCCTTGGCAGCACCTGGAGAAATTGCGTAACGTATCCGATTTGTTTCTTGCGCAGCGCGATGATTGTATTGTCGGAAGCCTCGCGCAGGTCAATCACGGAACCATCCGCATCCGTATAGCGAACCTGACCCCCGGTAGGCAGGTACGTCCGGTAAATGCATTTCAGCACGGAGCTTTTTCCGATACCGCTGGGACCCGACAGGCCGAGCGACTTGCCTTCCATAACTTCAAAGGTGACGCCTTCGAAGCCCATAATGCGTTTGCCGCCCAAGATGTGAACGAGAAAGCTCTTTGACAGGTTTTCAACGTTAAGCATGTTCGTTCCTCACAGAGCCGAGCTGACCAGCAATTGGGTATAGGGGTGCTGGGGATCTTCAAGAATCTGGTCGGTCAGTCCCGCCTCGACGACGCGGCCGTGCTTCATGACCATGGTCCGCGAGGTAAGCTGGCGGATGACGCCGAGATCGTGCGAAACGACAATGGTGGCCACATGGAGCTCCTGCTGCAGACTGCGCAGCAGATCCAGCACCCTGGCCTGCACGGACACATCGAGTCCGGTGGTGACCTCGTCGAGGAGCAGAATCACGGGAGCGTTCGAGAGGGCTTTCGCAATCTGAACGCGCTGTTGCATGCCGCCGCTGAAGTTCTTCGGCGGTTCATCCATCCGGTCGACAGGCACCTCGGTCTTTTCCAGAAGCCCGGCCGCGCGCTCGCGCATTTCCCCGACGCTGCGCCATTCGGCCATGAGCAGGCGTTCGGCAATGTTGCCTCCCGAACTGATGCCCATGCGCAGGCCGAGATGCGGGTTCTGGTAGACCACGCCCATGACCATGTTTCGAAGCTGGCGCTTCCGGAAGGACGAAAGGTGGAACAGGTTGCCTTCCGGCGGGTCCCCGGAGAGAAGGCGCGACGTATCCCCGGCCAGGTGCAGGCGCATATCGCCCTCGGTGATCTCCCAGTCGAAGTGACAGAGCCGAATCAGTGTGCTTTTCCCGGATCCGCTTTCGCCGACCACGCCCAGAACCTCGTCGGCGTAGAGCGCAAAATCCACGTCACGACATGCGACAACGGAACGGCAGTGCGGGCAGACGTTGGAATGAAGATCGGGGCCGGTTTGCTCGTAGCATTTCGGGCATCCTCTGCCGAACCGTTTCGTGAGTCCACGCGCTTCCAGTACAGGCTCTTTTGTCATTTTGAAACCTCGCTCAGGGGAATGCCGCGGCGCTTCATGCAATGAGCCGTGTCGGAGCAGGCGAAGATGCGGCGCCCGGAAGCGGTGTCAATGATCTCGTCAAGATAGGCGTTTTCACTGCCGCAGGCCGCGCAACGCCGGCCCTCGAAGTCCTCGACACGGAAAGCGAAATCCTCGAATTCGAGCGGGGTGACGCTCGTGTAGGGCGGCACGGCGTAGATGCGTTTCTCGCGTCCCGCTCCGAAGAGACAGAGCGTTTCGGACATATTCAGCTTTGCGCAGTCCCACCTGGGTATCGGGCTCGGGTCCATAATGTGGCGTCGGTTAACCATCAGCGGGTAGCGGGAGCCGATCGTGATTTCCTTGAACTTCACGATGTCCTCGTACAGATAGAGCCACATCCGGCTGTAGTCGGCTTCGCCGTGCATGCGCCGTGTCACGTGTTCGGAAGGCTCGACAAACCGTAGTGGCTCCGGAATAGGAACCTGCAGCACGAGAATTTGATTTTCCGTCATGGTCTCCTCGGGAATCCGGTGCCGGGTCTGGATGAGCGTCGCCTCGGTCGTGTCGAGCGTGGTTTCCACACCGGTCATCCTGCCGATGAAACTGCGGATGCTGACGGCATTCACGCTGTCATCGGCGCCCTGGTCGATTACTTTAAGGACGTCCTGGCGACCGATGATCGACAGGGTAACCTGCAGGCCGCCCGTTCCCCAGCCACGCGCGATGGGCATCTCGCGAGAACCGAAGGGCGTCTGGTAACCGGGTATGGCCACCGCCTTGAGGATCTTACGGCGGATCTCCCGTTTGGCGCCCTCATCCAGAAACGCGAACGTGTAGCCGGGAAAAGCGTCCTTCCGCCCCTGGTTCTTTGCGCACCATGCTTCAAGCTTCATGCTCATGGCGCGCCTTTCGTAAACGGTCCAATGCGGATTGGAAAGTGACATAGTGCGGCAGCTTAAAATGATTGCAGAAGCCCATCGATTCGATGCCGTCCACATGGGCCAACACGAATTCCTCGTCTTCCGACGGCGCTTCCGGTTCTTCGGCCTGTATCGCTCGATCGAGTACGGCCATGGAGATGGCCTTGGTTTCGTTATGGCCGAAACACATGCCGTAGCCCAGCGTGAACCTCGGATTTCCGTCGGGCGTCTCCACATGCGCTATGATCTCGCATTCCGTAACTTTGACTTCGCCGAGAGTCTCGACGATCTTCGAATACGGGTTCCGGGAAAGGAGCGGAAGGTATCCGACACGCAGTTCCCCCACGGTAGGATGCACGGAACCGTACCCGCGCATATTGGAGTAGGCCAGCGCCAGCATGCCGCCGGTCTCGCCACGCGCCATCGTCTGCAGAGCTGCGGAACGCGGGGCGGGGAATGAAATGGCGTTCCGCGTGACATCCCGAATTTCGCCGTCTTCGGAGGCTCGGCCGGGATTCGCAACCAGAAGGTTCTCGTTCTTCAGAATTTCGACAACCTTCGGGAACGACAGCGCAGGCGGTTGCGATCCGCTTACACTCTCGACAATTCGTCTCAACTCGTTCCGGTGATCCGCTTGCGACTTGTTCATGAGTTCGAAATCGAGAAGGCGCAGGGTATAGTCCGATGTGGGCCCCAGCACCTGCCCGCCGGGAATTTCCTTGAAGGCGGCGGATATGCGACGCAAGACACGCATAGACGACGCATCCACCGGCTCGGAATAGCCGACCCGCGGCTGCGTCGTCCGGTAGGCGCGCATGATAAACGCCGCTTCGAAAGTGTCCCCGGCCGCCTGCTTGAAAGCCAGGGCGGCCAGACGGGGGGCATAAACCGACCCCTCCCCCATGATGCGATCCACAACCAGACCAAGCTGGTCGGTGATCTGCTCCACGCTGATAGGCGGGCTCTCGGCGCCGCCACGCGAGACATTCATATACTGAATGGCATTTTCGATGGCCTCGCGCCCGCCTTTAACCGCGATGTAACCCATGGTTTATGTCCCTCCGGCGGCCGACGGCGTCGTGAATGCGATCCGAGTGGACCGCGGCACGCACATGATATTGGCGTCCCGGTCCGCAAAGATGCCGTCGACACCAAGCGGATATTCGGCATTGGCTTCGGCCATGGCCCGCCACACCCTCTCATCCAAGCCTCTAAACCCGGGACGGCCGTCCGATTCCGGATTGATTCCCGGGCCGCCAAGCTTCGGCGCCGGCGCATTTTCGTTCGCTTGATCCTCGATCAGACAGATCACCGTCGCGCCTCTGTCGGGGTACTCCGGCGTGCCCCGCTTTGCCTGCAGAATGGCTTCCGGCGCCGATACCGGCGAAATGACCACAACATAGTCCGCCTCTTCAAGCGGCGCCTTCCGGCACTTTGTCAACGAATAGAGGGCTTCCACTGTGCGATCCACAGGGTCTCCCGCCACACAGAAAGACACTTCGTGGTCGGCAAGGCAATGCAGCAGACAGGGCAGCGGATCGGGGATCGCAACGGCTTCAGGAAGCCGGTAAAGACGGCCCGGATGACTCATGGCCTGCAACAGTACGCGAAACACCTGCTGATCCTGAATTTCCTGACGGGTCGGGGCCATCATCATTATTGTCCTATCGTCCCGAAATCGGTGGTTTCGGCGGTCATGGAGTCGAAGCTGACACGCGTGGAAGCGGCCAGGCTGGCTTCCGTCGCCATGGCGTCCTCCGCCTTTTGCTCCCAGCCTTCGAGCCGTTCCCGGATACGGCCGATGCCGGCGTGATCTTCGGAAAGGACGACGGCCTCGACGGTGGCCAACAGAAGAGCTTTTACCGGTTCATCCCCCATAATCCTGCCCTGCGCGAGACGTCCCTGGCGCCTGACCTCCGCCGTGGTCACCAGCGCCTCGCCCAGAAAGAAGTCCGAGTCGGCGCTGTCCCTTATCGTCATCATCATGAGACCGGCTTGCGGCTCCTGGACCACGTCCACGTTCTCGTCGGCGAGTTGCACAAGCAGTTCCCGGCACTCTTCGGCGGATATGTACGGCAGCACGCGCTGGATGTCCGATTTGACGCGATGGTCTGTCATGCGTATTTCCGCGTCCGGATGGATCAGCGGGATCTCCCCGAGCGTCTTGAGCGCCTGTGCGCCGCCCTGGGCGCCGACATGCGTATGGAGCGGTGAATTCATGGCCGTGTCAGATAAAGCGTTTCCTTAGTTTTTTGCAGAGATGATCGATGATTCCCACGGCCGCTATAATGATGATCATCATCGTGCACACTTCACGAAACAGGTAGCCGTTCAGCTTGTCGAACATCAGAAACCCGATGCCGCCGGCGCCGACGAATCCCAGAATGGTGGCGCTGCGCACGTTCGATTCGAAGCGCAGCAGGGCGTAGCTGACGAACCCCGGCATGACCTGCGGCAACACCGAAAACGCAATGGTCTGATCGGTCGCGGCTCCCGTGCTGGAGAGGGCTTCCACCTGACCCTCGTCAATGGCTTCAATCTGCTCGCTGAATACCTTGCCCAATATGCCGAACGTATGAATCCACAAGGCGAGAATGCCGGCAAACGGTCCAAGCCCGATAACCGCCACGAAAATCAGCGCCATGACAAACTCGTTAAAACCGCGGCAGGCGTCCAGCAGACGACGCATGAAGAAAACAATCGCGTGCCGCTTAATTCTCGCTGCGCGTCCATCGCCGGACACCAGCAGCCGCAGGGTGTTGTCGGCCGCCAGCAAGGCGGCCGGCACCGAGCACACCACGGCCAGCAACGTCCCCCAGATGGCGATCGCAATGGTTTCCAGCAAGGCGACGAGATAACCCCGAATTCTCGGCCAGGACGTTTCCGGCGGGAAATAGCCCCCGCGTTTCTCGTCCAGCACGGTTGTGCGAACCTGCTTGCGCAATTTCTCCTTTTGCTCCTCGCTCATTTCGGCAAGATACTGTTCCACCAGTTGATCGAACTCTTTGGACTTCTCGACCATGCCGGGCTGCTGCGCATAGGGGACGTTCCGGTACTTGTTGTCCTGGAATTCCCGGGCCCGGCCCTGGGCCTCGATGTGCGGCGCCCGGCGGGTCTGATCTTCAATGTACGCCAGGTCGGATTCCGTCATCTCGCGCCCGAAGAGATAATCCTTCGCGTTCCCCCGGTTCTCCCACAGCGGACGCGGACTCATGCCGCACCAGACATACGTGTAAACCAGAACCATTCCCACGAGCAGCGCCGTGAGACCCTTCCGCAAATCGCCGCTTAAAGTCCAGGCGGGTTTTAGATCGTCAAGCGACCGGACAGGCTCGATACTGTCGGCATGGTCGGGGTCGATGTCCATCCCGGAACGGTGGAGCCGTCGGGCGAGCGGCGACAACATCAAAAGCAGGGCGCCGATCCCGATCAGGAACGGGCCCACCCCTATCTGGCCGGGACGCACAATCCGATGAACCGTTCCATCCCGGCCGCTGAAGCCCACATACGACACCGTGCCGGCCAGTTTTTTCAAAGCCAGCGGCGCTTCGGAATCGTTGACAACGATCGCCATAAGCGTGAACATCGTCAAAAGCGTCAATACGCTCAGCGACATGTTGCACAACGGCCGGCAGTCCGGTTTGCGCCAGGTCATGTACAGTCCCAGAAGCGCGACGACGGGCAGCAGATACAGGAACCAAACCCCTGCCCGCGCAATGTCCAGACCCGATATGCCCATCGTTTCCGTCTGAAACCAGGGCGTCAGAAATCCGATCAGCAGCAGCGCGGAACCGGCCGCCAAAAGCCCGCGCTGCCAGCGCAATCCTTCCATGCCTTCTTTATTTTCCATTGGCTTCCGTGTCCCCCGCCCGAGAAACGCATGAATTTCCAAACTGAAACCACACGACTGCCCGCGCTTTCCATCTCAAAAAAGGTTGCCCCGGAACCGCTTTGCCGATCCGGGGCAACCGCGTGTACATTTTTCGAATCAGTTGCCTTGTTGGCGCTGAATCTGTTCTTTCAGGCGCTTCATATAGCGAATCACGTCGTAGGTCTTGTCATCGACATGCGAATAGCCGCCGTTTTGTATTTTCTCGATACCGAGCTTATTGTAGTTGAACGACATCATGGCGCCCGTAAAGGCCGCCTTCAGACTTTCCGGCAAGTCCTTGCGAGCGGCCATGGGCGCTCCGGGAATCAGTTCCGAACGCCAGATGATATTGAACTCGTCGGCCGAAACCGCCCCCTTCTCGATCATGCGATCAAGATCGATGTTGTTCGTCGCGGCGACCTCGATCTTGCCGTTTTTGACCGCCAGCATACTGGCGCCGTGCGACCCCGAAAAAGACACCTCCTTAAACAGCTTTTCGGGCGGCGTTTTCAGGTCGCGGTAGAAAAGCACGCTGGGAACCAGGCAGCCCGACGTCGAGTTCGGGTCGGTGAACGCAAAGGTTCTGTCGTGCTTGATGGCCTGTTCGAGAGTTGTGATCCCGGAATCCTTCTTCGTGATCACAACGCCGTAGTAGCCGGGGTTGCCTTCCTTGTCCAGCTCGATGACCAAAGCCTCCGCGTTCGCCCGGGCCGCCGCTTCAGTATAGCTTTTGGGTCCGAAGTAGGCGAAGTCGATATGCTTATGTTCCATAGCGGTAATAATACCGGCATAGTCCGAGGCGCTGAACGGCTCCACCTTGATTCCGAGCTTCTTTTCCAAATGCTCCATCAAAGGCGCAAAGCGTTTGACGATATCCGCCCCGCCCTCCGTCGGAATCAGTCCGACTCTGATTTTGGCCGGCCATTCCGGTGCGGCAAAGCCGGTTTTGGGACTCAAAACGGACAACCCGCACATGGCAACGGCTGCAAGCGTTAATATTCTTTTCATATTCTCGATTCTCCTTGCTGTGTTTCGGCCTGAAAAGCCGTAATGGTTTATTTGCACCCTGTTTCCCCGACTTGAATTCCGTCAAACTACGCGATGGACAACACCTCCTTTCTTTTTCTGTCTATCGGTTCGGGTTTGCCGTCCTCCACCATGTTGGGCATCTGGCGTGCCGCGCCTCGGATCGAGCGCGCCGCTTTTCGTCGCTCGGCAGCCCGGCCGGTCCGTCGGTCCACCGCCATGCCGTAGATCCGTTCGGTGATTTCAGGTGTGAGTTGATCACGCGAGCCGTCAAAAACGATGTGTCCGTCCGCCATACCCATCACCCGTTCCGCGAATCGCTCGGCCAGTTCGATCTGGTGCAGGTTGACAATCACCGGGATACCGTTTGTTTCCTGGATTTCCTTGAGAATTTCCATCACGATATCGGCGCTGGCCGGATCCAGACTGGCGACCGGCTCATCCGCCAGGAACACCAGCGGCTCCTGCGCCAGGGCGCGAGCGATCGCGACGCGCTGCTGCTGACCGCCCGACAGTGTGTTGGCCCGATGATAGGCCAGCTCTTCAATATGAACCTTGCGCAGACATTCAAACGCGAAGTCCTTTTCAGTACGCGGGAACGTGCGCATCAGGGAAAAAGCGTGCCAGACAGGATTGACGCAATGGACCAGGCGTCCGGCCAGCACGTTCTCGAGAACGGTCAGCCGCGGCACAAGATTGAACTGCTGAAAAATCATCCCCACCCGTTCGCGGACCAGCCTCAGCTTCCGTCCGCTTACATGCGTTATGTCCTGCCCGTTTAGCGACACTTTTCCATGAGTCGGTTCCAGCAGTCGGTTCATGCAGCGCAGCAAAGTCGATTTGCCCGCGCCGGACGAACCCAGAATCACAATGAAGTCGTCCCGCTCGACCCTGAAATCGACGCCGCGCAGAGCCCGGGTTCCGTTAGGATAAATCTTCTCCAGCCCTTGCGTGGCCACAGCGGCAATCTCGTCAATCATAGAAACCACTCCGTTGATCTTCAGAATCCCTCCCTGCAACGCATACTCCAACACGAGCCGATAAGAAGATGACGAGCATGTCATTAGGATACCGTGAAAGTAACTACTCAGGCATTCAGAATTCAGGCGGGCCTCGTGATTTCGCAGGCTCCATCAGGTTTTTCGGGGGACTGAATATCCAATATCCAACAAGGAATTTCCAACCGACCAAATTTTTGTGTATTTGCCTTGGATATTGGATATTCCTTGCTGTGCCTCGCCATAGCCGCAGGCGACGGC
>CAZYAW010000108.1:0-5104 GCA_964646045.1 uncultured Victivallales bacterium
TAGCCGTTCACGGTTCTCGGTTCACAGTTCACGGTTTTCAAGACATCTTGAGCGCTTTTCTCGCAAGTTTCCGGCCAAGCCGCCACGCTTCTATATCTTTAAAACGCTCAATTTTCATTGTCAGATTCCTTTTTTCAACCGTCAACCGTGAACCGTGAACGCTTACCCTATGCGGGACGGTGCATAACGCGACCGACTGGTCGCGGCATAGTCGTGGGCTCCGGCCTGACGAAAACGGATGCGGTGAAATCGACAACCCATCCATTCCAGTTTCAGACTTCCTGACGTCGCAGGAAAATGATTTGGCACATTTTCAAATCGTGGCACGGGCATCTTGCCCGTGTTATCTCGAAATTTTTCATGGGCGGGACGCCCATGCCACTAAGTGCCCGCGCATAAATAACTTCACATTTTGGACGCAGATGCATCCCGCCCGGCTGCGTTGCGAAAACTAGACATGTCGCGAATATTCCTGCGTTTTCGCGCCTGGTCGGGCGGGCGCCTACACGCCCAATTCTGCGAATTTATTTTTGCGCGAACCCTAAGCCTGTGCCCAGTCATTTTCCCGAAAACAGCCCGATTTGCCTGTCGAGATCGAGAAGTCTGAATTTTGACCGATTTCACTGCGACCTCATGTGTTCCGAATTTTCTCGGACAAGCGGAACCGCGCGGCTAGCCGGCTTCCCCTTCGCTCCGTAGAGGCCTTGCGAACGCGCCATGGGTAGGGACGTTTCTCCGAAACGTCCGCAGACGGCTCGGAGCGCCGTCCCTACCGGCGGGGGTTCGCAAACGAATATTTATGAATAAGTGAATTTTATTGAAAATAATTGTTGACAAATTACTGTTTCCATGAAACATTGTCTCCATTCTGCCTGTGGAAACTCTTTGTCTGAAGTGGCACGGGCGTCTCGCCCGTGTTTGGCAACGGCATCCTCGCAGGATGCTTCCGGAGCGTTTTTTATGAAGGAGGACGCCGAATCTTTAGCGCAGGTGGGCGAGAACATCCGGGCCTTGCGGCGGCGGCGGCGCATGAGCCAGACGGAACTGGCCCGGCGACTCGGCATGCGGCCCGGCCCGGTCAACTGCATCGAGAAAGGGCGCAATCTGCCCTCGGCACGCGTACTGCATCGGCTGTCGGAGATTTTGCAGGCGCCGATCGACGCCTTCTTTGCCGCCTCGCCGGCCCGCTACTTTGAAACCGCGTCGGAGGCTCTGTCGGACGACGGCGCGTCCGACGCGACCCTGCCCCTACGCGCCTGCGCCCGGCCGGCGCGAACGCGGGAGGAGCAGGACGAACTGCCCGAGAAGCTGCTGGCCATGACGACGCGACTGGCCGACGCCTTTCTGGCGCTGGAAGATCTCGGCGGCGCGCCGAAAAGCGCGCTGCTGGCGCTGATCATGCCGTTCGAGCGTACCGAAGCGGGCCTGATCGGACTGTGCGACCGGGTTCGGCGCATGCTGGGCGTGAACGAAGCCGTGATCTTCGATGTGGTTGAACTGCTGGAAAACGCCGGCCTGCGCCTGGTCTTCGCTCCCCTGCCGGACGGACAGCAGAGCGTATCGTTTCACGATGTCGCGAACGGCAACGCCTTCCTGTTTGTTTCCTGCGCCGACGGCATGAACGCCGAGCGCCAGTTGTTCCGGCTCTGCTACGAGCTGGGCCGTTTATACGCCCATGCGCCGGGCCGGGCCGACGGCGTCGCGGTTCCCGGCTGCGACCGGCGCGGCAAGCCGTTCGCGCCCGACCGTCTGGCCCGCCGTTTCGCGGCCTTGTTTCTGATGCCGGAATCCGCCGTGCGCGCATCGGTCGCGCAGACGGGCGTGCGGCCCGACGGCTGGTCCCTGGCCCTGCTCTATCGGCTCAAGCATCGTTTCGGGGTTTCGGCCGAAACGTTTCTCTATCGGCTCGACGAGCTGGATCTGATCGCGCCCCTGTTGCGCAAGCGCTTTCAGCGCGCCATCCTCGCCCACTATCGCGCACATGCCAACGGCGAACCCGACGCGACCCGCCGCATCCTCTCGCCGAACGGGCGGCTGGGCGATCTGCTGCATGTCGCCGAACAGCGTCTGCCGGGCGACGAGGAAGTCGCCCGTACACGCGCCGCGCTGAAGTCCGACGGACTGCCCGGACTGGAGGCGATATGAAGATTGAATTCATACGACGCCCCTTGGCGAACTCGCGCGGCGGCGCCGGGAACCGCCACCGACTACGCACGTTGAGCCGTGCCTGGCACGACCTGCTGCGCGGCGGAAGGCGTCAAGCCCCGAGCCCGTCCCCCGCCCCGCTCGCCCGCATCGAGCAGACGGTATTCGATTTCGCCAAAAAGAAAGGCGGGTTCTGAGATGCCGCTGAATTTTGGAAAAGTCCGATCCTGTTCCAAGACGACCTTTCCCGTTGTCCCCTTCGACCGCTGCGCGGCGAAATCAACCGATGACGACAAACCGGGGACAACCGTGCTCGACCATTGCCGCAATGTCGGCTGCGTGGCGAGAGAACTGGCCAAGCTTCATCCCGCATCGCTGCGCACCCGCCTGCCGCTCGATCCCGGTCTGGCGGTTGGCGTACATGATGTCGGCAAAGTTTCCCCGGGCTTCATGCTCAAATATTTTAAGCACACCCTCGTCAAGGAACACGCGTCTGAACTGGCAGGCAAAACATCCTTTTCCACTAATCATGCGGCCATCGGAGCGGCAGCGCTGGATCGCTGGCTGGGAATTCCGCCAATGACCGCCCCGGTTGCGATTGCAGCCGCCGCGCATCACGGCAGTGCCGACCGCGGCTATCCGCCGGATACAGCCGAGACGCTGGGCGGGTCGTCATGGGCCGAGGAGCGACGTAAATTGATCGAAGCGCTAACCGCGTACTTCGGCGGCACACTCGACGACGCTGCCCAAGCGCATCCCGGCTTACTGGCCGGACTCGTTTGCGTGGCCGACTGGATTGGCTCCTGCGAGGATTTCTTTCCCGCCGACCGTCCCCCGGTTCGGAACGACGATCCGCAGGCCACCGCGCAACACGCCGTGTCCTTTTGCGGATTCGAACCGTCCGCCATCCGCGGCGGACTCTCTTTCAACGATATTTTCGATTTTTCGCCCCGCCGGGCGCAGAGCCAGTTCATCGAACAAGTGCATAAGCCGGGGGTCTATGTGCTGGAGGCGCCCATGGGGATCGGCAAGACCGAGGCGGCTCTGTATGCGATCTACCGATTGATGGAGGCGGGACACCATCGGGGATTTTACTTCGCCTTGCCGACTCGCCTGACCAGCGACCGCATTCACGAGCGCGTAAGCGCTTTTCTCGAACGCATCACGGATTCGGCGCGGACGCCGCGACTGGCGCACGGCATGGCCTGGCTACGGGAATTCGCGCGCGGCGGCGAGGAGTTCAAACCCGGCGAATCTTGGTTCAACCCCATGAAACGCGCATTGCTGCACCCCTACGCCGTGGGTACGATCGATCAGGCGCTGTTGTCGGTTCTGAACGTGCGGCATGGATTTGTTCGGCTCTACGGACTGGCCGGAAAAGCCGTAGTCTTAGACGAAGTCCACAGCTATGACGTTTACACGGGCACCTTGCTCGACGAACTGGTCGAGCGATTGCGGGGAATCGGCTGCACCGTGGTGATTCTATCGGCTACGCTCACGGCGGCCCGCCGCCATTGTCTGGCTCCGGGCTCACATGGCATAGCCGACACCCAGGCCTATCCGCTGATGACATCCTGTCCTGAAGGCGAGGCGACAACCTGTCTGGCCCTCGAGGCGCCCGCCAACATCGAAGTCGCCATACGAATGGAACATTGGGATGCCGTCTGCATGGCAAAAGAAGCCGCACAAGCCGCACGCCGCGGGCTGTGCGTGGTTTGTATCGCCAACACCGTCGCCCAGGCGCAAAGCTGGTATCGGACCGTGCAGTCGGAACGCCGCGAAGGCGATTTTGAAACGGGACTTTTGCACGCCCGCTTCCCGCTGTCGCGCCGTACGGCTATCGAAGAACATTGGATGAAGGCGCTGGGTCGCGACGAGGATCAACGACCGAAAGGATGTATTCTGGTCGCCACGCAAATTCTCGAACAGAGCGTGGATATCGACGCCGACTGGATGATTTCCGAATTGGCGCCCTCGGACATGCTTCTGCAACGCATGGGGCGGCTGTGGCGTCATGTTCGCGATATCCGGCCCTGCGCACGACCGGAACTGACGATCCTGACCGGCGATCCTACCGACTGCAATGATCGGGATGCCGTTGCGGAGGCGCTGGGTAAAGAAAATTGCTGCGTGTACGCGCCCTACGTGCTAATGCGTACTCATGCGGTCTGGAAATCGTTGCGGATTATTGGACTGCCGAAGGACATCCGAAATATCATCGAGGACACTTATGCCGATTCGTCGGCGCCGGAATCCGATATTCTGCGGAAGCTTCGAAAGCATCTGGCGGAACGCAGCGAAAAACTGCGTCGGATGGCATTCAGCGCAAAGGACAACGTGCAGGGCATTCCTACGAGTCCGGACGACGAGCAGCGCGCGCCCACTCGCTACAGCGATCTGCCGACGCGCAGCGTGCTCCTGCTGGCGCACGCGGAACTTGTGTGCGGACGCGAAGACCGCGCTCAAGTGCGCCTGCTGGACGGATCGGAACTGGAACTGAACTGCACTCGACCGGATTACAAGGCCACCAGGCGGCTGCACCAATGGACGGTGTCGATCGCGTCGCATTGTCTGCCCGAACGAGGCATGGTCCGACAGAATTGCCGCTGGCTGGACCGACATTTTTCTGACAAACCGCTGGTTCTGATCCTGTCAGACGACGGGCGCCTGCATAGTTTCAAGGGTCCGGAAACAATGCTCGGCTACTCGGAAGAACTGGGTGTTTGGCGCGAAACGAAGCGCGCAAACGAAAACGACAGCGAAGAAGAGGGGGATTTCGATCCCTTTTCAATGCAATGGTAAGGGAGGCGACATGAACCTGGTAGACAACGCATGGATTCCCGTCAGCGGAATGGACGGTAAAAGCCGACTGGTCAGCCTGATGGATGTGTTTAAAGAGGGGGAGACGATTGCGGACTTGTCGGCCAACCCCTGCCAGCGCATCGCCCTGATGCGCCTG
>CAZYAW010000109.1:0-6841 GCA_964646045.1 uncultured Victivallales bacterium
GGGGCGGGCGGGCGCCGCCCGCCACCCGAAACCATTCGAGTATGCGAGTTCGCGAGTACGTGACTATGAGCATGTTCCATCTTCTTTTCCGTCCGGAAACGCAAAAGGCCCATGCGTCCGTCGTTCGCTCGGGAAACAGCCTGTTCCCCGACAATCGCGCCGCCCGGAACCCGTCCTTTCCCCTGGCCATGAAAGCCGCTGCGCAGCATGATACGCGCCCGACCGCAACGGAAAACGGCAACGACGTCGGCGCCGCGTCCGCCTCCAACTCCGGCGACCTCTTCGTCTCGCACGCTCTTTCCGGCACGTCGCGAACTCGACCCGGTGTCGCGTCGTTCCAGACCGAGCGCTCGCAGGGAAGTCGGAACGACCGGACGCAGGAGACCTCCGCCGCCCCCACGACCGCATTCAAGGAGCCACCGACCGAGATTCCTTTGGGGGAGGACACAGGAGCTATCTTCCGTTCCGATCGGAAAAGTTTTCCGCTGCACGACGAAACCGACGCCACCGAAACAAGCGACACCGCAAAAATAATCGGGGTTCCCTCGGAAAGCGCATCGGATTCGCAAATCGTACGGTCGGCTGAAACCGTCGCCGCCCTGCTGTCGGCCGGATCGGATACGGTCGATTCGGCTGTCACCCCCGCCGCCGCGCCGGAATGGCCGCAGCCGCGCAACACAGACGCCGAACCCGGACCGCAGCCCGCTCCGACACCGGCGCCGGCCAACGACGCGGACGCCGCTGTCGCTCCGCGCCACGCTACGGACGCACCCCTTCAGGCCGACTCCGCCGCCGTCCGGCCCGCCGCCACCGCGTCGCCCTCTCCCCAACCCGCGCCGATCCGCTTCGCCGCCGCGCCGGAATGGCCGGAACCGCGCAACACAGGCGCCGAAACGCCGGTGGCATTTAATGCCGCCAAGCCGGGTCCTGTTATCGACGAGACGCCGGCCGACCGACCGACGGCGCGGCCGGAAGCGGATGCGGCGCCCGTTGCGCTGCCGAGTCGGTTCCGCACTTCGTTCGAGACGCCCCGTGTTCGCGCCAGGGCGACAGGATCCGACGCGACCGCATCCGAAAACGAATCCGGCGAAAATGGCCGGCCCTTGCGTTTCGCGTCCTCGTCGGCAACGGCCGAACGCGATGTTTTTTCGAACGAAAACGACAACCGTCAGACCTTGGCGGAGACCGACGGCCGGGCGACGATGCTGCGCGCGCGCCTCGCCGCAAGCGGCGGCCAGGCGGAGGGAAATTATTTCCATGCGGCCGCGCCGGGCGAGTGGAACCGCAACGTCGCCGCGCGGGCGTTGGACGACGCGCCGATGTCGGATGCGACGGCGGCCGCTGCGGCACAGCGAACGGAACACATCCAGTCCATGGTCGCGCGGTTCGGCGACCTGATCGCCGGCGCCTTGACCGGGAAAGGGCAGGTCATGAACATCCGCCTGGTTCCCGTCGCGCTGGGCCGTCTCAGCCTGCGCTGTCGCGAGGAACAAGGCCGCTTAAGCGTGGAAATCACGGCCGAGACCCGCGAGGCGCGCGCTTTTTTGACGGCGCACGAGTCCGAGATTCGGACCGTTGTGCAGAACAGCGGATATCGGCTGACACATTTCGACGTGCACGCCCAGGGCGAAGATGCGGGGCGCCGCCTCTTCCGCGACCGGGAACATACGGGCGAAACCCATGATGCGGGCCGCCACGCACGCCACGCCGAACAAACGGAATCCGCCGTGGCGCCGGAATTGCTGGGTAACAGGGCGGCCGAACCCGGCCGCCTGTGGTGGGTAGCCTAAAGCGCTGTACCCGTGAAAAAGGATAGGAGCGTCAACGATGGACATCACGATGGTCGAGGGAACGCAACAAACGGCGGCGGAACCGCAAACGACCGGGGGAGGCTTCCTGGGCAAAGACGAGTTCATGCTGCTGCTGACCACGCAGATGCGGCATCAGGATCCGCTCGAACCCATGGACAGCACGGCCATGATCGCCCAACTGGCGCAATTCAGCGCGCTGGAACAGATGCAGAACCTGAACGAATCCTTCATGCAGGGGCGTCAAGAGGACGGACTGATCCAGACCTTGCTGCTGGAGGGCCAAACGCTGAACATTACGCTCGACAGCGGCGATCAGGTGTTCGGCGAGGTGGAACGGGTCTCCTGGATCAAGAACGAAGGCCTGACTTTGCATGTCGGCGACTACCAGATACCCTTGCGCCAAATCGCGAGCATGAGCCTGGCAACACCGTTGCCGGACGCCGAGAACGGCGAGACGGAAGGCGGCGAATCGGAGCCTGGCGAATCGGAGGGCGGCGAATAGTAGCGCGGACGGTCCGGCGACGCCGAACCGCACCGGATCGAATCCGTGCCAACCGTCCATAAGGTCCATATTGTCAACAGGGTCCTCGCCGCAGGGCGGCGTGGCAAACCGGGAAACGAAGGATCGACAACTTGTCGACTGCGCCGGAGGCAGTAAACAACAATAAGGAGGGGGCATCATGTTACAGTCCATGTTTAGCGGTATTTCGGGATTGCGTTCGCATCAGCGGCGCATGGATGTGATCGGCAACGACATCGCCAACGTCAATACGCCGGGCTACAAGGAGAGCGCGGTGACGTTCAAGGAGGCCTATGTCACCACGCTGCGCGCGCCGGCCCCCGGCACGCCGGGCCAGCAGGTCGGCCTCGGCGTCCAGGTCGGCGGCATCACCAAGAACTTCCGGGGCGGCATCCTGATGGAGACGGGACAGTCCTCCAATATGGGCGTGTCCGGCGAAGGCTTTTTCATAGTCGCCGAACGCGGCGCGCCGGCCGCCAACAACTACTTCACGCGGGCCGGCGACTTCCAGCTCGACGTGTACGACGACGGCGGCGGCGCGGAAACCTTTCTGATCAATCCGGACGGCATGCGACTGCGCGGCGTACTGGTGGGCGCGCTGGGCGATCCGCCGCCCGATCTGACCGGCCTGACCGAAGCCGATCTGGAAGACATTACGCTGCCCGACGACACCTCTTCGTTCAGCATCGGCCTGGACGGGGTGATCTACGTTTCCATTGCGGGGGCGTCGCCGCAGGCCTGGGGTCGCGTGGCCCTGGCGCGGTTCGACAACACCGGCGCGTTGGAGGCCGTGGGCAGCAATCTGTTCCGGCAGAATCCGGCCGCCGGCATCCGAGCGTTCGCCAACCCCGGCGAATCCGGCACCGGTCAGACCTTTCAGGGCTACCTGGAAAACTCCAACGTGGATCTGGCGCAGGAATTCTCGGACATGATCATCACCCAGCGCGGATTCCAGGCCAACTCGCGCTCCATTACCACTTCCGACGAAATGCTGATGGAACTGCTCACGCTGAAGCGGTAAAAAGCGCACACTCGCGACCGGAAACGGGATCGGTCCGATCTGACCGATGGGTCTGATCGGACTGATCAAATGGAAGGGCGACGAGAACGATGAAGGCCTAAAGGAGACCGCCATGATTCGTATCACCGATCTGCAGGGCAAGGAACACTATGTCAATGCGGAGCTGATCGAACTCGTGGAATCGACGCCGGACACCCAGATCGTGCTGACGACCGGTCATCGCATCTTCGCGCGAGAGTCGCCGACGGAGATCGCCGAACGCGTTCTGACCTACCGTCGCGCCTGTCTGCAACGACCGACCGGCGTACAGAATCCGTAGCGGTCGGCCCCGGCACGACGAGTCATGGAATGGAAGGACGCGAGACAGCGGCCCATCCGTCGGATAGGTCCGATCCGTCCGAAAACGCCTTCAACGAACGGCGGACGCCGGGGAACGGCCGTCGAAACAAGAGGACGCACCGCTCGCCCAGGACTCGATGTCGACGGCCATAGCGAAGCGTAACAGGAGCAAACCGTGGATATCGGAACCATCATCGGCATCATCGTCGCGAATGTGTTCGTGTTCGCCGCCATCATTATGGGCGGCGGTTCCGGATTTATCAATCTTCCGGCCATCATGATTACCGTCGGCGGGTCGCTGGCTGCCACGCTCATCAATTTTCCGCTGCCCAAGATTCTGGGAACCATGGGCGTGGTACGCAAGGCCTTTGCCGAGAGCGGTTACGATTACGGCGCGCTTTTCCGCACCATTTCCGATTTCGCCGTGCGCGCGCGGCGGGACGGCATGCTGGCGCTGGAAGACGATATCGAGGGCATCCGGGACGAGTTCATGAAAAAGGGGTTCCAGATGGCCGTGGACGGCAGTCCGGCCGACATGATCAAGGCGCTGCTGGAAGAAGACATCGACAACATGCTGGAACGGCATCAGGTCGGGCACGGCATCTTCAAGGCGCTGGGCAATTATGCGCCGGCGTTCGGCATGATCGGCACCCTGATCGGCCTGATCCAAATGCTGCGGACGCTGGACGATCCCAAAAGTATCGGAGGCGGCATGGCCGTGGCGTTGCTGACAACCCTCTACGGCGCGCTGGTGGCCAACATGATTGCCCTGCCCATCGCCGGCAAACTGGAGCAGCGCACGAACGAGGAAGCGGCCGTCAAGAACATGATTCTGCACGGCATTCTGGCCATCCAGGAAGGCAACAGTCCGCGCGTGGTCCAGGACAAACTGCGCTGTTTCATCCCGCCCAAACTCCGGGAGGGACTGGCCGGTGCCTAGCAAACGCAAAGCGAGCGGCGAGGCGACCTGTCCGCTGTGGATGATGACGTTCGGCGACTGCATGTCGTTGCTGGTCACGTTTTTTGTCATGCTGATCTCGTTCACCAATCTGGAAGAGCAGAAGCTGATGGACATGATCGGATCGCTCAAGGGCGCGCTGGGAGCCGGACCGACATTTCAGGTTATCGAGGATATCCAGCATCAGCGCATGACGGGGACATCGCAGATTCCGCTCTGGCTGTCCACCCAAGAGCTGTCGGCCGTTCTGCCGGATGCACGGCTGACCGTGCGACGCTTTGGCCATCCGCAACCGGGCGGGGTCCAGGTGGACGTAATCGTACGCATGCTCGAAGACGGCATGGCGTTCATCGTCAGCGCCGATCCGATGTTCGAGCCCGGCCAGGCGATCCCGAGCCCCGGCAACGAGGATTTGTTCGCTCAAGTGGGCGGATTTCTGTCCAGCTTCAGCAACGAAGTGCGCGTAGTCGGCGTCATCCCCGCAGAAACCGTCGTTCGCGACGACCATACGCGGACGCCGCAAGGACTGGGCCTGGCCCGCGCGGACGTCGTGCAAAAGCGACTGGTCGAGCATGGCCGACTGGATCCCGCCCGCTTCGGGGTGGGGGCGCGTCTGACTAACGGCGAGAGCGAAGATCGCGGCCCGACGTTGCCCGGCGCGCGGATCGAGATTATCCTGGTCGGTCGCGATCCGGCCCGCAACGTTTCGCCGGAAGCCATTATCGTCAAGGACGAGTGGCGGTAGAGGGACTTTTGCCATGAAAAAACGCGATGCTCCCAAGGAAGATGGCGCGCCGGCCTACATGGCGCAATTCACCTCGCTGATGACCATCTTGCTGGCCTTCTTCATTGTCATGCTGACCATGGGCCAGGAAAAGGCCTCGCGTTACAATATGGAGGGGTTCGGCCTCATTCGGGATTCCGCATTCGGGCTCAAGGGCGGCGGTCTGGGCGTCATGTCCTATATGCGAGCGGCGTTGCGTGGCCACCCCGATGTCTTGCGCGCCAGCGAGGAATCGCCGGACGACCGCCATTTTGGGTATGTGCGCGGCGAATTCGACCGCGAACAAATGGACGCCGAAGGCATTGTGCGTACCGAAATGCAGGACTGGGGCAACAGCGTGCGCATCGCCACTCCCGTGGTTTTCGCGGCCGACGGCTGGACGCCCGATCCCGAAAGCCGACAATTTCTTGACAAGATCGGCGACGTTCTCTACAACTTGAAGGGCTATCGGGTCACGGTGTCCTGTTACGAGGCGGCCGGCGCCGATCCGCAGGCGGCTCGCATGACGGCGGCGCGCCGGGCTCTGGCCGTGGCCAACTATCTGGAGCGGCAAAAGCGCGTGCCCCGCGCCATGCTGCGCGCGGTCGGCTACAGCGATCCGCGCTACATGGCGCTGGCCGAAGGCGAGCGACCGCCCCAGAAAACCGTGTTGTTCGTCAGAAAAATTCCGCCCGTCCTGAAATAAGCGAGGATTCAAGATTCAACGGTTTGTCGAGACGCGAACGATTTTCCATCGTCGGCGTACCGAACCGTGAAGCGTTGCGACCGGTCCGAACACAAGGAGGTACCATCATGGCAGACGAAGAACAAGCGCAGGAAGCGACCGCCAACGAAACGGCCGAAGGCGCAGACCAGGCG
Organism: uncultured Victivallales bacterium; assembly: GCA_964646045.1. Classification (GTDB taxonomy): domain Bacteria; phylum Verrucomicrobiota; class Kiritimatiellia; order UBA8416; family SLMC01; genus CAZYAW01. Next base: position 6,292 of record CAZYAW010000109.1, read on the forward strand.
GCTCGCCCGCCCGCGCGCGCCGCGTCCGGCCTGAACACGGTCGTGGTGATCGTCGTGGGACTGGTTGTCATGATCGTCACGCCCGTGCTCAGTTTCCTGGTGAACAGCCGCATGATGCCCAAACCGGTCGCAAGCGACTTGAAGGCGCCGGAACCCGGCCAGCAGGGAATATTCAAAATGGACGAGATTCGCGTCAACATTCTCGGCACCAAGGCGACGCGCTATGCGATCATGACGCTGCATCTGGTCTTGAGCGAGGTGGCCCTGCAAGAGGAAATGACCGCCTTGAAGCCGATGCTGGCGGACCGCGTCTCCACCGTCGTCAGTCGACGCACGCTGGAAGAACTGGAAGGACCGGAAGCCCGCGTCAGTTTGAAACGCGACATCATGAACGAGATCAACGCCGCCATTCGGGATCGCGTAAAAGGCGCCGTGATAGACGTGTATTTGTCCGAATATATTATTCAGTAAGGTACAACTATGTCGGAAACACTGTCGCAAAACGAGGTGGATGCGCTGCGTGAAGCCGTCGCCGACGGCGCCGTCCTGG